>NZ_JAMQKA010000007.1:0-156186 GCF_031569985.1 Aliifodinibius sp. S!AR15-10
AATATGAAGATATCGATGACCAGCAGTTGAGAGAACACCTGTATGATTTTCTCAGGCAAATTATCCCTGTTGCCGAAGAGCACGAGGTACGCATGGCCATCCATCCGGATGATCCCCCCTTCCCACTGTTTGGCCTGCCCCGAATAGTCAGCACCGAGGCCGATGCGAAACAATTGACTGAGGTAGTGGATTCGCCCTACAACGGTCTAACTCTCTGTACCGGTTCATACGGAGCCCGCGCCGATAACGATCTGCCGGGCATGGTTGAACGGCTAGGTGATCGAGTCAACTTCATTCACCTGCGCAGTGTGGCCCGCGATGATGACGGCAGCTTCCAAGAGGCCAATCACCTGGAGGGTCATGCCGGCATGTTTGACGTCATGTATGCTCTTATTAAGGAACAAGAGCGTCGAAAAGCGGAAGGCCGAACGGATCTTGAAATTCCTATGCGGCCCGATCACGGGCACCGCATGCTCGACGATCTTCAAAAAGAATCCTATCCCGGCTACTCTGGACTGGGACGTCTGAGAGGACTTGCCGAACTCCGCGGACTGGAGATGGGGATCCGCAAGATGTTGGCAAGAAGAAATTAACTTTTACAGACTTTTCTTCAGCCATCCGGTATTCAACTGCTGGGTGGCTTTTCTCTTCTATTACCTACCTTTTCAAATTTGATACAGTTTTACAAGTTATCCTATAGCCAAGAAAGAGACCGAAGGAACTCAAAATTAAATCTGAATCCAGGTTACTACTTGTGTCCAGCACATATATTTAATTCATAGGAAAATCTTCAAAAATACTTCAAATTTCGACCACTCCAATTCTATACATAACCAATTGCATAACAATAAGTTAGAGTAATAAATTACTTTCTGTAACTCTTCGTCGTCAAATTTCGTAGGGTTTCCACTAATTTCAGGGCAATAGTAGAATCTTGACGGGCATTGCTCCTCTAAATCCAGACCTGCAAAGGAATCTTAACTTCTCAGACATTCAATTAAAATCAGGCTTAACGTGAATAACAGAAATTATTTACCTCTTTTTTTAACGATATCAGCATTCGTGATTTTCCAGGCTTGCAGTGGTGGAGGTCCCAACGGTGGACCTGGTAATTTCAATCCTGACCAGCAGCAAGCTACAAGTGTCGAAACAATTAGTGCGACGACTGCTGATATCTCCCAGCAGATAAAATCATTTGGAAATATTCGGGCCCAGGAAATTGTGAACGTAACACCACAAGTCTCTAACCGGATCACACAGATTCATGCCGATCTTGGTGATACCGTTCAGCCCGGCGAGCCTCTTGCAAAGATATATGACGTGCCATTCAGAGACCAGTTCCAACAGGCCAAAGCCCAGCTGGAACAAAGTCGCTCTGCATATGTCCGTGACAGCCTGGAATTTCAGCGCCAGCAGGAGCTCTATCAAAAAGAGGTGATCAGTTCTACAGAATATGACAATGCGCGGGCTTCCTTTCAGAACAGCAAAGCCCAATGGCAGGCTTCTCGTGCCAACCTCACACAGAGCCGGGAGGATTTGTATAATACCGAGATCAGATCCCCGGTCTACGGAGTTATCCTGACCAGAAATGTATCGGCAGGTGATCTTGCCACAACCGGGCAGGCAGCTTTTGAGATCGCCAACCTTACCGGCTACCAATGCCGGGTGTACCTGCCGTTTGAGGAATGGAGAAATGTCAAAATCGGACAACCAGTTAATTTTCGGGTTTCAAATTACCCTGAGGTGACTGGACAAGGGAGAGTTTCCCAGATCAGTCCCCGCCTTGATCCTGCAACGGGACTTGGTGAAGTAGTAATAAGCCTGACTGAACAGGGACAGAATATTTACCAGGGTGTGCTGGTGCAGGCGACCATCAATGTAGAAACCCACCAAAACGCAGTAGTAATACCCCGTTCGGCGTTGGTGGAGAATGTCCAGACACTGATTGAACCGGAGTCAAACACCATCCAGCTGCAGCGGAGCTACTCCGCCTTCGTGGTCCAGGGGGATAGCATGGCAATGCGCAAAGAGCTGACACTAGGCATTGAACAGGGTGACCGAGTTGAAATATTGGAAGGACTCCAGCCGGGAGATGAAATTGTAATAACCGGTCAAAGCAGTTTGGATGACAGCACAAAAGTTCGGGTAGCCGGGCAGCAAGATTTCCAGGGGCCAGAAGAAATCCCTATTGAAAACACAGGTCAACAGGATACCAGCTCAGCCTCAAATTAATCCAATAAAGAACTTACCTATATGAAAGCGTTAGCGAGAAAAGCGGTTGAGCGACCGGTCACCTTCCTGATGACCAGCCTCATTGTGATTGGATTTGGTCTTTTCGGTCTCTCCAACCTGAGACTGAACCTGTACCCGGATGTCTCTTTCCCGACCATCACTGTTTACACCACCTATGAGGGAGTCGCCCCGGAGGACATTGAAACACTCGTCACCCGCCCCATTGAAGAGGCCGTGGGCAGTATCAGTGGAGTTCGACGTGTTCGCTCCATATCCAACCAGGGAGCATCGGTGGTAAAACTGAAATTTAACTGGGGCACTGATCTCTATATTGCAGAATCTGATGTACGTAAAGAACTCGACTTTGTACGGCGCACCATTCCTGAAGATGCCGAACAGCCAATCGTATTCTCTTATGATCCAAACCAAGAGCCAATTATAGTGCTCACGCTTACCTCCGATATCCGGAGCCCTCGCGAAATACGCACTATAGCTAAACAGCGTCTGGAGCAACGGTTGGAGCGCATTCCCGGTGTAGCTTCAAGCGAAACCTCCGGGGGATACGAACGCCAGATCAATATTGATATAAGCAATGAACAGATGCGCTCGTACGACCTCAGCATCTCAACTATTGCCAGCAAGCTGCAGCAGGAGAATATCCAGGTGCCCGCCGGAGAGCTCGTCGAAGGTCGCACAATCTATTCACTGCGCACCATCGGGGAATTTGAGAATGTCGATCAGATCCGGAACACCATCATTGCCGTGCGCGACGGGGAGCCACTCAGGCTTTCCGATGTGGCACGGGTTGAGGATGGGGTGGCCCAGCCTATTGGCAATGTGCACGTGGGAAACCAGGAGGGCGTCATTATCAACGTCTACCGGCAGAGCGATGCCAATGTTGTAACCACGGCTAATTCCGTGGTAGCCAGCCTCGACGATATGGAAAACATCCTGCCAAGGGATGTCAAAATCGACGTATTGACCAACGAGGCAAACTTCATCGAAATGTCGATTGAAAACCTGCTGTGGACCGGTTTGCAGGCGGTCATTCTCGTGGTGTTAATCCTGCTTGCCTTCCTTCACAGTGGACGCTCGGCACTGATTATCGCGATATCCATCCCCGTTTCGATTATCTCCACGTTCAGTATTATGGACTGGGCGGACCTGAGCCTCAACATCATTTCTCTCTCTGGTCTCACCCTGGCCGTGGGTATGGTGGTGGATGATGCTGTAGTGGTCCTTGAAAATATTTTCCGTTTTAAGGAGGAGGGCTATGATCGCGACAAAGCCTCGATTTTTGGAGCCCAGGAGGTCGCCGTTCCCGTGGTTATCTCCACATTAACAACCCTTGTGGTATTTATACCGATCCTGTTTGTGCCCGGCATTGCTGGCTTCCTGTTTCGGGATCTGGCGCTGACTATTTCGTTTGCTCTTTCTGTCTCTTCGATTGTCGCCCTCTCGCTTATCCCGATGATGAGTTCCCAGTTGCTGGATACGAAAGGAAAAGATGACGAAGACTCACGTAATTACTTAAGGCGCTTGCTGGACTGGAGCCGGGAAAACGTGTATAAACGTATTATTGCATCCCCTCTCCTCCTTCTGGGCGCACTCGTATACCCGTTTTACTTGCTATTCAAATTCATTGGGAAAAAATCCGGTTCATTCTTTTCCAAGACAGTAGGTCCAGCCATTGGAGACTTCCTTCAACGCCTGGAAACCTCATACAAAGACACGTTGGACCGTTTCCTTCATCGCAGCGGGTTCGTCGTGACTTCGGCTGTGCTGCTGTTTCTGCTCACGCTTCCCATTTTTGGGTTCCTGGGAGGTGAATTTTTCCCCAAGGTGGATGACAACGGCTTTATCCTGGATGTGCAGCGCGACCCGGGGGTCAGCCTCCTGGAGCTGGAACGAACGATCTCACAAGTAGAATCCATCATTGAGCGGGAAGTCCCTGAAGCACGGCTCGTGGTTTCTGACTTTGGGGATAAGGAAGGCATCGAGGGCGCAGATAATCCGGGTGGATACCAGGGAACTGTCCGTGTTGAGCTTGTTCCCCAGGGAGAACGCAGACGCAGCGAAGCCGATATAACCGCGAGCCTGCTGGAAGAGCTCGAAATTGTTCCCGGCGCCGAAATTAAGGAGGTGCAACAGGATCCGCTCAGTCCCGAAGGAGAAAATGGTCTGATCGTCCAGATTTTTGGGTATGAACCTTCGGTGAAGGAGGACCTAGCCAATGGTGTGAAAGCCCGTCTCAACGAAATCGATGGGATTGTAAATGTGTTTAGTACGGCAGATCAGGGGCGGCCCGAGCTGAGAGTGCGCATGGATCGCGAACGCATCTCCCGAATCGGGATGAACACACAGCAGGTGGCATCGGCAATAAGCAATGCCGTACAGGGAAACCTAGCAACAACGTACGTAGATCAGGGTATTGAATTTGAAGTGAGGGTTCAGCTCAAAGAGACCGACAAGGCGTCTGTGACCGACCTCAGGAATTTACAGGTGGAAACCCCGGACGGAGGCTGGGTGCCCCTCTCAAACCTGGCCACGGTGGAGCGCTACAGTGGACCCACGAATATACTCCGGGTAAACCAGGAACGTGTGACTGAAGTGACCGCAGACCTTTCAACGATTGACATGAACACAGCCACAAACCGAACGCAGGAACAGCTCAGCACTATCGACTGGCCGGACGGATACCGCTACCAGATTGCCGGTTCTGCCGAAGATCAGCAGGACTCGTTCAACTACCTGATGATAGCCTTCATGATTGCGGGAATTCTCACCTATATGGTGATGGCTTCGCAGTTCGAAAGCCTGATGGAGCCATTTATTATCATCCTGACAATACCACTGGCATTGACCGGCGTGCTCCTGATACTGTGGATGACCGGGACCTCGATCAGCGTTACTTCAATGGTGGGACTTATCCTGCTATCGGGTATCGTGGTGAACAACGGTATTGTAATGATTGACTATATTAAAATATTGCAGGCTCGAAAGATGACACGGCACGAGGCGATTGTGGAGGGAGCGAGCCGGCGACTGCGCCCGATCCTGATGACCGCACTCACAACCGTCCTCTCGATGGTGCCGCTGGCCCTTGAACTGGGCTCTGGTTCCGAGACCTGGAGTCCTATGGCACGAACCGTTATCGGTGGACTCACCGTATCGACCCTGCTTATGTTGTTCGTCGTCCCATGCCTTTACAACTTGATTAATAGTATGGTCGAAAATCTCGGGTTTGATTCTATACATAAAGAAGACCCATTGCTGGAAACTGAATTAGCTGAATAGGATGTTACGATGAAAAAATTCACTGTAGCTGGCAAAATATTAAATCGACCGATCACCGTGATTATGATAACATTGGTGGTCATTGGGTTTGGTGCATTCTCACTGTCGAACCTGAAGATAACCCTCTACCCTTCCTTTAACATTCCGATTCTTGCGGTTCAGACCAACTACAGTAACGTGGCGCCGGAGGATATGCAGAACTTGGTGGTAGAGCCGATCGAAGGGGCCATATCGTCGGTGCAAGGGATTGAAACGCTGGAGTCGAACATCAGCAAGGGAAGTGCATTTATCATCCTTCGGCTCAAAAATGGTGTCAATATCCGAAATACAGAGTTGAAAGTGCGCGAAGCAATTGCCCGTATCCGGAATGAGCTTCCGACCGAAGCCTCCGAGCCGGTAATCTTCCAGTTTGACCCGGAAAACTTCCCGATCATGCGTCTCAGCCTGGATGCCAATAATAAAGGCCTTGATGAGCTGCGACGACTTGGCGTAGAGTTTATAGAGCCGAGAATTGAGCGGTTGGAGGGCGTTGCTTCTGCCGATACACGTGGCGGCCTGGAACGGAAGGTATTCGTCAATGTTGACCCGATGTCACTGGCCCAGCACCAGCTGGTGCCTTCGGATATAGAGTCTGCCCTGAGATCCAACAACGCCCAGGTAGCAATGGGCAACATCATATCGGGGACCAACAGCTATAGCCTGGTGGCCGAGTCGATGTACCAGAATGTGGATGAGATCAGACAGACCATCATCAAGATGACCGACCAGAATGTACCGGTACGAGTCAAGGATGTGGCGAAGGTGGAGGACAGCTTTGCCGAGGTCCAGACGCTCGTAGAAATCAACGGTAAAAACAGTGTTTCCGTCGAAGTACAAAAGAAATCGGATGCCAATACCCTGGATGTTGCGAATGCGGTGCTGGCCGAACTGCCAACCATCAATAGCAACCTGCCTCCGGGCGTGAACCTCCAGGTGCTTACCAATGATGGGGAAAACGTTCAGAATTCGATCTCAAACCTGACGCAGTCCTCCCTGGCGGCGCTGATCGTAGTCATCATCGTATTGCTCATTTTTATGGGGGGATGGCGCATTTCACTTGTAGTAGCAGCAACTATTCCCGTTTCAGTCACAGCCAGCTTCGCGGGAATGTATGCCGCCGGTCTCACCCTCAACATCCTGACGATTACGGCCCTGGCGTTAGCGGTGGGACTGCTTGTGGATAATGCCATTGTGGTTTCCGAAAGTATCGCCCGAAAGCTGGAAGAGGACCTCCCAAAAATGCAAGCCGCTCTCGAAGGGACCAACGAGGTGATCGGGGCCCTGCTGGGTGCTACCCTGACCACCCTGGGTGTCTTCACTCCCATTGTTGGTATTTCTGGCATACAGGGACAATTTTTTGCCGAATTCGCACTGACGATCAGCATAGCCATCGGGATCTCGTTTATCTCATCAATAATTCTGGTCCCCGTATTGTCATTACTCTTTCTGAATAAAGAGGAGTTCAATAGACATAGCGGGTCCTTCAAAGGAATTCACAAGCTGGAAGAATGGTATGCCCGCTCCCTTCGCTGGATGATGTTCCGAAAGTGGATGGTCCTGCTTTTTGTGGGTGTCCTGCTGGGCGGCACTTACCTGCTTTACAACAACATGGCGTTTGAGTTCTTTACGGAATCGGATTCGGGCCGAGTGTCGATGAGTGTTGAGCTGCCTTCCGGAACAAAGCTGGTACGAACGGCCCAGGCAATACGAGACTTTGGCCAGCAGATCCAGCAGAAAGAGGAGGTGGAGATGGTAATCACTAACATCGGTCAGCGCGGATTCACCAGTCGCACGAATATTGGAGAAATAACAGTCAATCTTGTGGATCAGAGCAAACGTGATATCTCAACCAATGAATTTTCAGCGCAGCTTCGTCGTGAACTCTCGGCCCCGGGGGTGGAAGTCAATATCCGTGGTGGAGGAGGCGGTTTCGGGGGTTTTGGCGGAGGCATCACGCTCACTCTTGTGGGACCTGATATAGAAGTATTGCAGGCGATATCTGACAAAATTGAGATGAAAATGCTTGCCGACCCGAACGTGATATCGGTCGATAATGGTCGTACTGATCCCACGCCGGAGCTGCAATACCGTGTAGACCGTCAACGCATCAGCCGGATGGGACGGTCACTCAACGAGGTGGCGAATTCCCTAAAAACACAAGTACAGGGAACACGGACTGGCTACCTGAGACAGCAGGGCCGGGAAGTTCCCATCGAGGTTCGGGCAACTAAAACGGCTCTTACCAGTCGTGAGCAGCTCTTTGATCTTGAGCTGGTCCAAGTGGACAGTCAGCGCGTTTCAGTAGCTGCCCTGGGCCGCTTTGAAAGTGTGGAAGGCGTAAACGAGATCTCCCGTCGCGACCGCGAAACTGTGCTTGATGTAAGTATAGAGGTGGCAGGAAATACCAATGAATATCGTGAAAAAATTATCAGTTTTATCCAACAGGAAGTTGTACTGCCAGCCGGCTACAGATATGAATTTACGGGTGGAACACAAGACTCAGAGGAAGGATCTAACGAAGTGATGTGGTCGCTTCTTTTCGCTCTTGCACTGACCTACATGATTATGGCTTCGCTGTTCGAAAATTTCCGGGATCCTTTTATCATATGGTTTTCCATTCCGCTGGCCTTTTTCGGCGCCCTCATGGGACTCTGGCTCTCCCTCACTCCGCTGAGTGCTACTGCCTTTATCGGCATCTTTATGCTTGTGGGCATTATTGTCAACAACGGCATTGTGCTGGTCGACTACATGCATCTTTATACCAATGACAATGCCCATGCCGGTTCCCTTTTTGATAACGTCATTGAAGCTTGCAAACGGCGCATGCGCCCGATCCTGCTTACCGCGCTGACCACCATCTGCTCGATGATACCGCTTTCCCTGGGTATCGGTACCGGCGCTGAGATCTGGACTCCGCTGGCACGCGCTGTTATGGGCGGTCTCTTCTTTGGCTCCATCCTCACTCTCTATGTCGTTCCCATTTTTGTGATGGGCATTAGTAAAGAGCGCCGGGAGGCGATTAATGCTGAGCGTTAAAATGGGACTACAAGCATGCTAGCTTCCAACATTTAAACTGATAAATATTCATATTTTGAATATTCAATTGCGGTTTAGATTTGCAAGACCATAGTCGTACCATCATTTAAACAAACCTGTCATGTCGGTATCGTTAAAAGAGTTCCTCCAACAGATTCATCCGCTAGAAAATCAGGTTATTGAGGAATATGTGTCACACTGGGAAAGCTATGAAGCACCACGTAAGACGATCATAACTTCTGCTGGAAGAACGGAGCGGTACTTGTATTTTGTGATGGAAGGTATCCAGCGATCCTACTATCTCAATGACGGCAAAGAGTATATTATCGCTTTTACTTATCCCCCCTCCTTTTCGGGAATTCCCGAATCTTTTCTTGTCCAAAAACCATCAAAATACTTCCTGGAATCAATCACTGAAAGTCGCTTCCTACGCATTTCGTATGAACAACACCAACAGATGATGGCAAAATATCGGCCCATTGAAACATTGTTCCGCAAGGCAACGGAGGCTATTCTGATCGGGGTATTGGAACGTCATTACGAATTGATGGCCTATACTATTGAGGAGCGTTTTAAAGCTTTTCTGGATCGGAGTTCTCATCTACTAAATTTGGTGCCCCATAAAGACCTGGCTTCCTACCTCCGGATTGATCCTACCAATTTCAGCAAGCTTCTATCCTCGGTAAAGCTGTAAATCTTGGTATAGACCAAGATTAAAATGGCTGCGATGCGGGATATTTCCAATCCCAGAGAAAATCTGCAAACCCAACATAAATCGCAGCGATCATGACCTTAATATCTCACAGCCACGAATGGATAAATCAAATCGAATATCCTTTTAAGCATCATTACATTGAGCTGGAGGACGGGACAATGCATTATGTGGACGAAGGAAGTAGGGAAACACTTCTTTTTGTCCACGGCACTCCGACATGGTCTTTTCTATATCGCAACTTCATTAAAGAATTGTCAAAGCACTACCGGGTTATCGCTATTGACCACATCGGTTTTGGGCTTTCCGAAAAGCCGGAAACATTTAAAGGTCGGCCACAAGATCATGCGCATAATCTCTCGGAATTCATAAGGAAAAAGAATTTACGGGAAATCACCCTGGTGTTGCACGATTTCGGCGGCCCAATAGGACTTGCCGCAGCCATTAAAAATCCCAGCCGATTTAAACAGTTTGTTCTATTCAATACCTGGTTGTGGGAAACTGCTTCCAACAAAAAAGCCCGAAAAGTGGACAAAATTATCAATTCAGTCTTCGGGAAGTTCCTTTACCTGTGGTTAAATTTCTCGCCACGATTTCTTCTCAAACAAGGTTTTGCTGATAAAAGAAATCTGCCGAAGAAAATCCGTGAGCAGTACCTCCTGCCTTTCCCAGTCAAAAGCTCCAGGTGGTCGCTATACCGCATAGCACAATCCCTGGTGGGAGCTTCCGACTGGTATCACCAGCAGTGGCAGCAGCTTTCTGCTATAGAAGATAAACCCTGGCTCATACTGTGGGGAACCGAGGATGAATTCATTACCATCGACTACCTTCAAAGATGGAAGCATCGCCTGCCTCATGCAGAGGTTTATACCTTCGATTGCGGGCATTTTGTGCAGGAAGAACGACCCGAAAGTGCCCTTTCAAAGATGAAGGCCTTCTTAAGCCAATATTCTATTGCAGGATAGAACACTGTGTTGCGGTGAACAGATTTTCTCACAAAGATGTCGATTTTTTTCAATTCTGCAGCCGCCTGATGTGATAGATTTCCGGTGTAATCTTAATGATAACCAAATCAATCCATTACCATGAATATCAATATAAATGAAAACACCGAACTGCTTTTCGAAGAAAAACTCCACTTGACCAACATCACGGAATACGGGCTCAAATGGAGCGAACTAACGAATGGAATAACAGCCCCCGGCCCGGAAGGTGCCCGGTTTGACCTCGATTTTGAAGGCCTGGTCCACGGACCTAAAATTAATGGCACCATCAAAGGTACCGACTACCTGGAAGTGCGGGCTGATGGTAAGTTCATGCTGAATATCCAGGCTGCTGTTATTACCGATGATGGCAAAAGAATTGCCGTTCGCGAGGATGGCGTGCTTTACCCCCATCTAAACGGAAAGGCGCATATCCAGCTCAATTTACAGTTTCAAACCCATTACCCGGAATACAGATGGATGAACAACATCCAGGGATGGGCCATTTGTGAAGTGGATATGATGCGGGGAGAAGTAAATGTCAAGGTCTATAATGGTCAATTCGAGACTATTGCTGAAACCGCCTAACCTAAATTCTAAATCCAATATATCATGAAAACAGTAAACCTGAACACCCTTGAACTCACTGAATTCACTGGAAAAAACGCCCCTGGTCAGCACTGCATGGCCACCTTCCCCCTATTTGGGGCACACGGCACAGAATCCACAGCGACCGTCTACTTTGAGCTGGAGCCCGGAGACAGCCTCGGAAGACACACCGACAGCGCTGAGGAGCTACTCCTGGTCCTTGAAGGAAATGTAGATGCCGAGGTGGGTGGTGAAACTGGCCCCCTTTCCAAAGGTGAAATTGCACACGTGCCCAGGATGGTTCCACACAACCTTACCAACACGGGCAATCAAAAAGCCAAAGTATTGGGCATCTTTGGGGGAGCCAACCACATTGTGGCTACATTCGAAAAAACATGGCTGCCCACCGATTCCAAGACCGTTGATACCTCACAATTGAGGGGCTAGTGTTAAATAGTATCAATGCAAACACATAAAAACAGGCAGGATAACACTTCAGCATGTTATCCTGCCTATCATCATCTATCCTCAAAAATATCAGTCATTTACGCACCCATTTTCGTAATATGTCGTACAGACATTTCACTTTATAACAGCAAACACGTTAACCATGTCTGTTCAAATTCAGGAGTTTTCGCCCGGCAAGGATTTACGTCCCTACGTGGAGTTTTTCTGGGAAGGACAATTTAATCTGAGTGGAACCACCACGCTCTACCAAAAAGTTGTACCCAATGGATTTGTGGAACTTGTGATACATCCCTCCGATTCCCATTGTCACCTGCCTATTGGAGATGGATGGTCCTCATCCCCGGATTATACGATAATCGGCCTTTATACCCGGCCATATGAGGTGCAATTTCCACACTATGTGAATGTATTTGGCATCCGGTTTAAGCCGGAAGGTATCTATAATCTCTTTGGTATCCCTGCATCCGTCTTCTCAGAAAAATATGAAGATATGGAGCTGGTGCTGGGGCGTGAATTCAAAGAATATTGCGAAAGGCTGAGAGAAACTCCCCATGTCGGTCAAAGATTAAAGCTTACTACAAACTTTTTGCTTAAGAAACTGGAGCAAAATAGTGCTGAAATCACCTACCTGAACAGGGCCGCTGAGATGATACGCAGATCTGAGGGGTTCAATAAAATAGATGACCTGCCGGACAAAGTGTATATCAGCCAACGACAGTTGGAGAGAGAATTCAATAAAAAAATCGGGATAACTCCGAAGCGTTATATGCGTATTGCACGACTTAATGAGGTGCACAGGAAACTGGAAGAGGAGCAAGAGCTGGAGCTTACGAAAATTGCCTTTGACTGTGGTTATGCGGATCAGGCTCATTTTATACGGGATTTTAAAAGCTTTATGGGTGTGAACCCCACCCTGTTTACAAAGAACAGGCACCAGTTTATTGTCAACTCGCAATCGGCAAAACCTTACCCGATTAAATAACATCAACAAACCTACTGTATGAAATCCCAAAGCCCTTTTTAAATTCTGCTGAACTTGGTTATGACATTTTTCAGAGTAACGAGTAGGTAGATACCACTTCTATTGCGATTGCCTCGTATCCTATCGATCGATTGATACTCTTTCAATCGGTCGATTGACCCTTCATCAGTCGATCGATTGACTCATCATGAACCGTACGATTGCCTTGGCAGCAACCGATCGAATGCCTTTCCTTCAATCGATCGGTTGGCTCACCATCAGTCGTACGATTCATTTGACTTAAATCGATCGATTGGTTCCATATCAATCGTACGATAGAGATACCATCAATCGATCGATTGACTCTGATTAATTCGGTTAGTTCCTGCAAGGACTATTACAAGCATAGCTATAATCGACAAGGGGTATTGTGAAGGTCGTTGGCTAAACCAATGAATTTGAGGTGGTGATCCAGGAAGAAAATACTGTAGCATGATAATGTGATTGCCAATACTGTAAAACAGTGCTAATATTGTTTGAAGCGATTATATTGTAGGTAATCAACATGAAATCTACGCTATCCATACTGCTCATTTCCAGTTTCTTTCTCACCGGTTGCTACTCTCAGATGTACTACACAGATACGACGTACCGAAGAGATGTGGAATGGCATGCCGATACCCTCTCCAAAGCCGATTCAACCTACGTAGAAGGGTATGAGGATGGGTACGACGATGCCTTAGATAAATTTCATTACAAAAATTATGCAGTAGCCGACTGGTATGCCCGCCACGGGTTTGGCATGTGATATTCTGATTATTACGGTTTCCGCTACAACCATTTCAATCCATATCATTATTGGTATTCCCCCTATCCCTTTTCTTCTATAAGCTTTTATTATGGAAGGCCTTGGTATGGATTCTACTCCTACTATGCCCCCTTCGGCAGCGGTTACTGGGTATGCTGGGATCCCTGGGATGATCCATATCTTTACTGGCCCGGACATTATTACCATTACCCTGCTATTGCCATATCAGTTGGATATTTGCATTATCCGAAATCACGCAGGGTCACAGACGGACGATACGGGCGAAGAACGATCGGGACAAGCCGGGTTGCGGTTACGCGCGAGCCGGTGAATAGGACTGAAAACATAACGAGGGACCGACGCATATCAGAGCCCAAAACTACCGTAATACGGAGTCCCAGGACCAGCACGGTAAGGAGTCGCGGTACGCAGGTCCGAACGTCAAGAGGCACAACGATTCGATCGCGTTCAAGTGGCAACAGCTCGCGCGGACGTTCAACGGGTCGTTCCTCTTCTCGTGGGAGAAGTAGGGGAAATTAAAGCATCCCTGTGACAGCTGTAACCGTTGAAGACCAATAACACATAAAAGTTATGTGCAAATAAATACAAGAGTATTTAACGAAAGTGCCCTTAGCGTTCTTATTAAGATATCTTTCGTCTTATCATTTCTCCAATATCTGATCTGAAGGAGTGGAACTTTTTTACTTGGGTAACTTGAGCGTACCGGTCCATCGGTGGTCGGTTCTATCTGTTGCCAGATCAACAAAACTGTCCATCATTCCACGGCCTTTAGCTCCCGCAAATCTACCTGTTCCACCCGTGAATATGAATACGTCATGGAACTCGAAATCATAATCGGGATGGTCGCTAGGCAACACTTCCCCGGAAGCGGTAAAGTATAATTTGTCACCGTTTGAGGCTATAAAAGAGCCAACCCCACTATCGTAAGGCAAGGATTCTCCAGGCTCTAAGACTCCCGGGCTGTCATCGCCGGGCAGCAGTTCCGTAATATCACCACAAAAAGTTATGTGTGTGGTGAATCTCCCCAGATGAGTTGCCTCACCAGAACCATCCTGTACATTGTATGCAGTAAACGGGGGTGTGTCGCATGCGTCCGGATTTGCCACAACTTCCTCTTCATTTAGGACTGTGAAAAAATTTGCTTTAAATGGAACAGTTCGATAATGTCTGTTAAACCACCTTCCAGCCACTTTTTCCTGTTCTGTTATTTCAGAAACTTCTTCCTGCTGAAGTCCTTCTATTGCCTGGCTGACATCACAGGCAAAAATAAGGGATACACTAAGCGCGGTAAGTGCAACAAAATTGAGTGTCTTCATGGTATTGGTGTTTTGATGATGGTTTTATCACTAGTTGAGACTTATAACAGCTCTCTAAATCAAGATGGGAAAAAGGGTGGAATGGAACCTACCAATGATGTTGAAAAGGTTTTAAATTATGTCACAAATTTTTGCTTATATGTTGCAAATGATCCCTTCTTGAAATGCTTGATGTCGATCCTGTTAACAAAATCTGGAGACTGAGTGCCTACCCTCTCATCAATCCTTTTCTATCAATATAGTATCAATACATCTATAAGGTGTTTTTAGATGTGATCTCATTACTCCCTTGCTTTTGAAGACAGGAGTGCTAAATTGATATTACAGTGCTGGTATCGCAATTCTTCGGTTATGGTATATACTAACTGAGACGCAGATCGTTCAATAAAGGTTAAAAATTAGCAGGGACTGGTTATGGTTAAGGGGTCCTCCATGGATGATGCCTTTCTCAAGAAGCTAACCGCTGTTGTTGAAGAAAATCTTGGCGATGAACAGTTCAATGTCACCGATCTGGCATTCAAGGCCGGGGTGAGCCGGTCCAAAATTCATCGAAAACTCCAACAGCTCATGAATAAATCAACCTCACAATTTATTCGTGAGATCCGGCTGCAACATGCTATGGAGTTACTCAAAACTCGCGTGGCAACTATTTCAGAAATCGCTTACAAAGTTGGCTTCAACAGCCATACATACTTCAGTAAGTGTTTTCATGATTATTATGACTTCCCACCAAGCAAAGTTTTTAAAGACAAGGCTGAGGTCTCCGGCTTTCGCTCAACTCTGCCCAAGTTTTTAACATCATTTGTTGGCCGTAAACACGAGATTAAAGAAATACAAAGATTAATATCTAACGTAAGACTGCTTACTCTTACCGGACCCGGAGGAACCGGGAAAACGCGATTGGGTATTCAGTCAATGTGGGAATGTACAGGTGTATTTGTTGATGGGATTTATTTTATTTCTCTAGCAAATATTTCCGATCCCGAGTTAGTCGCTTCTTCTATTGCACAATCACTGGGCATGCGAATTGATGGCGTTATCTCAATCTGGAATAAAATCTATGAAAAGTTACATGATAAACAGGCACTACTCCTTCTCGACAACTTTGAACATGTAATTAGCTCAGCTCCCTTGGTCAGTGAACTTCTCTTACACTGTCCCAAGCTCAAAATTCTGGTGACCAGCCGTGAGCCCCTGCATATTAGTGGCGAGTATGAATTCCCTGTTGAGCCGCTTACGCACCCAAATCTAAACGCAAGCTTTACAAAAGAATCGCTTTTGAAATATGAAGCTATTGACCTATTTGTTCAACGGGCACGGAGCATCAAACCCGATTTTTCTCTAACTGATGAAAATGCTGAAGCCGTCATTGATATTTGTGGCCGCCTGGATGGGCTCCCGCTGGCTATTGAACTTGCTGCACCCAGAATAAAATTATTTTCTCCGCACGCACTACAAAAAAGATTGGGGAATAAATTAGATTTGTTGAATACTGGTCCAAGAGATCTGTCACAGCGTCAGCAATCACTTCGTGCTACCATTTTGTGGAGTTATAACTTACTCAATGATGACGAGAAAAGACTGCTGAGACAGCTGGCTATTTTTCAGGGTGGTTGTACATTTGATGCCATCAATGCAGTTTGCAACCCAGAAAAAGACCTGAACTTTACTATTGAAGAAGGCATTGCCTCCCTGTTGGATAAGAATCTTTTGTGGAAGAACGACCAGGCGGAACTTGAACCGCGCATTCATATGTTTGAAACTGTCCGTGATTTTGCTAGGGAAGAAGTCGAGGACCATGGCGAACGTAGATCATTAGAGCGGAAGCATCGAGAGTTTTTCCTGAGGTTTGCAGAACGTGTCAAAGAAAATCTAACTGGTCCTCACCAAGAGAAGGGCCTTGACAAACTGAAGCAAGAACACGATAACCTCCGAATAGCACTAGACCGATATCTTACCGGGGACCCGGATACCAAAAGTGCCCTTCAATTTGGTAAGGCCTTATACCGGTTTTGGTTGGTGCGGGGTTACCTAACGGAAGGTCGCTCCAAGCTCTCCAAGATCATTGAAATAGCTGCCAACCATAAACAAACGGAACTGCTAGCTACCGTCTTGTCACATGCCGGTACGTTGGCACAAAACCAGGGAGACTATGCTTCAGCGAGGTCATACTTTTCCAAAAGCCTGGCTATTTTGCGCAAACTAGATAATAAAAAAGGGATTGCCCGAACGCTCAACAGTCTTGGATGGCTGGAATGGCGTTTGGGAAATTACGAGGAATCCTGTGAGCTATCGAAGCAAGGCATGGACCTGTTCCATGCCTTGGGGGATGAAACCGGTATCGCGACTTCGTTGACTAATTTGGGCTTTGTTGCATTGCATCAAGGACGTTTGTCGGATGCGTTCTCTTTTTATTCCCGTAGTTTGAAGTTGCGACAAGATGCAGAAAACGAACGTGGCATAGCTTTTTCATTAATATTACTTGGCTGGGTGGAGTCGAAAAATGGCAGCTTTGGAGAAGCGAGACGGCGGCTCCAGGAAGGAATGCAAAGGTTTGAAGAACTTGGCGACAAGCAACTTTATGCTTTTGCTCTCAATATCTTTGCCGATCTGCTGCATGACCAGTGTGAATATGCGAAGTCCCTAGCTCTTATGAAAGAGAAAGGAATCCCCATTGAAAAGGAAATAGGCAGTAAGTATGGGCTGGCCTTTTCGCTCAGAGTGAAGGGCGACGACCTGCTTGCTAGAGGAGACCTTGTAAAGGCGGAGGAAGCCCATAAAAAAAGCCTGACACTACGCGAGGCCACGCAGGATAAGTGGTGCATCGCTCAATCCCTGCACCGACTGGGAATCGTTTCATTATCGCGGGACAACCATAAGTCAGCAACTGCACATCTTCTGAAAAGCTTGATTCTTCGAAATGAAATGAAGGATACATTAGGGATCATCGAATGTTTGGAAGGGTTTGTGAGGCTAGCCAGTAAACGGAATGCATACAAACTAGCCGCCGAACTGCTGGGTACATCGAGTAGACTTCGCGAAACAATGGGGGCACCTCGTCCACCCCATCTCAGAAAAGAAATTGGCGAACTTCAAACTAAGCTAAATGTAACGCTTGGAGTAAAAACTTTTGAAGCGACAAACGCAAAGGGACATGACAGGACATTGGAGCAGGCTATACATTTCGCCCTCTCAGTTTTCAAAAAAGTGACCTTCAATAAATGATATGAGACTACCAAATACGTTAATTATAAAATTACTTTCACCTTGAGGAGGAGCTATGAGCATTAATATGAAAACACCTGGAATCCACCACATATCACTGCGGGTTAGTGATTTTGAGCACGCACGCAACTTCTATATTGATATCTTGGGTTTTCAAATAGCACATGAACAGGAAAACCTGGTTATTTTTCTTGCTGGTAACACGGCTATAGGCATTCTTCCCGCGCAGGAACCCGGTGAGTTTAAGTCCTTACGCACTGGCCTAGACCACCTGGCACTGGGTTGCGAGAACGAATCTGAACTTAAACGTGTCGCCACAGCCCTGGCCGATGCAGGAATAGAAAACACCGGCATAAAAAAAGATGAAACGCTTGGTAAACTGTATGTGAATTTTAAAGATCCCGATCGTATATCCTGGGAATTCTATATGGTATGACTATATCACCAAGCAGTATGTATTTCAAAATCACGGTGCTGTAGAAACCAGGAACCGAGCAGCAGTTTTCCCATTTTCCATTGGACAATATACCACATCCGTTGGCTTTAGCAGATCCCCCCTTCAGGATAACAAGGATAACTCTGGAATATAATTTAAAGTCATCAAACAATATTTAAATTCTTTTCAACATAGTTGTAAGCGAGATTATCTGCTCTCCTGTATCTTTATGATAAGCTTAAATGAGATCCACATGCCGTGACTGAACCGCCATACCCGGGTCATTAAGCAGCCCGGAGCATGGGAACTGGTCTATTGGAAACCATACCTGAAATGCATATTCGATGAAGTAAATAAATAGCAGGAAATATTACCAATCAGTAACAAAACGAGGAGAGCAATGAACTTGATTATTGGAGCAACCGGGATGGTCGGCAGTGAGATTTGCCGTTTGCTTATTGCCGAAGGGAAGCCTGTACGGGCGATGGTAAGAGAGACGTCAGAACAAACAAAAGTCGAAAAACTAGAAAGTCTTGGCATCCAAATTGTCCAGGGCGACTTGCGAGAACGTTCTACCCTGAGGCCTGCTTTACAGGGGGTAACCGCAGTCATCACCACCATCTCATCCATGCCCTTTTCGTATCTAGCCGGAGAAAATGACATAGAAAAAGTGGACCATGATGGGATGTTTGATCTCATAGACGAAGCCAGGGCTAATGGTGTTAATCATTTAATTTATACCTCTTTTTCAGGACAGATCGATCTCAATTTTCCCCTCAGAAATGCCAAACGATCTGTTGAGCAACATCTCGTGGAGAGTGGAATTGAATACACTATTTTACGGCCCAGCTTCTTTATGGAGGTTTGGTTGACCAAATCTGTGGGATTTGACCCTGACAGTGCCAAAGTTCAACTCTGCGGTGATGGGACACAACCCACAAGTTATATTTCATATAAAGATGTTGCCCAATTTGCGGTGGAATGCCTGGATAATCCTTCCGCAAAGGATGCCATATTAGAGCTGGGTGGTCCGGAACAGCTTTCCCAGTTAGACGCTGTAATGCTTTTCGAGGAAACGAGTGGTCGTACCTTTGAAGTGCAAAGTATCCCGGAAGAGGCACTGCAATCTCAGATGGATGAGGCAACCGATCCCATGCAACAATCATTCTCAGCCCTCATGCTGTGCCTGGCAAATGGTGATCCCATTGATATGCGCGAGACCCTGGAGACATTCCCAGTGAAGCTGACCAGTGTCAGGGATTATGTCCGGAGCGTTATTGACGGTACCTGAATTGAGAAAAGAGATGCTGGACCACCTATAGAAAGGAGTAATTGAATTATGAAATCTGAATATTATCAATTCAATCTGGGAGATTTTGAATGTGTTTCGCTACTGGATGGCCGTTTTAATTATCCGCTTGAGGCATTTTTTACCAATGTCCCAAAAGAGCAGCTTGCGGAGACCCTGCGTCAACACGACCTCTCAACAACTCAAATTGCTACGCCTTACACCTGCCTGTTTGTCAATGCCGGCCGGCACAAGGTGATCATTGATACCGGTGCGGGGAATTTGGGGAAAGCGGCCGAAGAAATCTTTCCAGGGCTGGATCATTCCACCACATTCACGGGATACCTGATTCAGAGTATGGAAGCAGCAGGTATCGATCCTGCAGACATTGATACGGTCATCTTTACACACGCTCATCCCGACCACATCGGGGGCACCCTTGATGGTGATGGCAACCCAGTATTCACCAATGCCAGCTACTTCATCGCCAATTCGGAGTGGATGTTTTGGACCTCAGATAACGCGGTGGAGCAAACGGACCCGGTATTCGTTGACTTCGCCCGCCAAAACCTCCACCCGGTACAAGATCGGTTAAACCTTATAGAGGACGGGGCGGAAATTGTGCCGGGCATCCAGGCTATTGCCACACCGGGCCACACGCCAGGCCATATCGCGTTGTCCATCAGTTCCAATGGTCATTCACTTCTGCATGCTGCTGACATTGTTCTATACCCACTTCATTTAGAACATCCGGATTGGTTGCCAGCTTTTGATATGTCGCCTAAGGAGGCTGCAATCAGTAAGCGACGTATCTTTGATCGTGCGGCAGAGGAAAAGATATTGGTGTTCGCCCACCATTTTCCACCTTTCCCAAACCTTGGATATGTGGTAAAAAACAGATCAGGATGGCAGTGGCAGCCAATTCGGCCGCAGTCTTAGGAAGCCAGAAAACTGCAACTTTGGCAACCTAATAAAAATTAACACAGACAGTTTTTGACTTAATCAGTCTATTCCTCTACCGTCTTATGAGCCTAGAGCAAAAGGTCTAATTTTAATCTCTATATTTACAAATATTCCGGCCAACAAATGGCCAATATTTTTAACAGATGGATGCATTAAAAAAATTCAGCAAAGTGAAAAATCTACGCTCGAATGCTCAGAAAGATATTTATGCATTGAAGTGCAAACATTCCCCTTCTTACGGAATTGGACCAAACCAAAAATGAACACCGGCTTGGGAGAAAAGCTAGTTGATTAAATTTTAGGCAATGACCAGGGTTTTCGGTATTGCGGCGTTATGATGTGTTCAAACTGGCTGCGGTTAACCAGTGTGCCGCTATCCCATGAAAGACGCTCGCCCGTTCTGTGGGCGATATTCCCGATATGCCCGTAAAATGCTGCCAGGTATCCTGCTTCCACCGGACAATTTAGCTCCGCCTCTCCCCTGATGGTGTCCAGAAAGTTGGCAACGTGAAACTCGTGTCCTCTTTTCCCGGGCTCCTGGAATGGCACTTCCTCTATGATCGGTTTATCATCTTCCGTTTCAGGTATGATCTCCCATCCCTCCCGGTTCACAATGAGCGTGCCGTTGTTACCTTTGAAAGCGATACCATAATTCCTGCCATACGGGCCTGTTTCGGTGCCGCCGTTGTGCTCCCAAACCATATTGAAATCGTCAAACTCGTATATAACGGTCTGTGTGTCAGCCATATCGATAGCGCGGTCACCTCCTGCAAAAATACCGCCGATGGAACTAACTGATTTGGGTGGTCCCTGTATGTTGAGCGCCCAGAGGGGAATATCAAAGAGATGGGCGCCCCAATCTGTAATAAGTCCGCCGCCGTAATCCCAGTCAAATCGCCACACGCCGTGGAAGCGATTGGGATTGAACGGGCGTTTGGGTGCAGGCCCCAGCCACATGTCATAATTAACGCCTTCAGGCACCGCCTCGTCCGGCACGCGCTCGGGTCCCTGCCCGTAATCAAAGTTTGCCCACAGGTTCACGGTTCTAATTTTTCCGAGATGACCGGCTTGCATCATGCGTGCAATCTCCTGCCAGTGCACTCCACTACGCTGATGTTGACCTACCTGGACCACTTTCCCATACTTCCCTGCTGCTTTCATTATCAATTCCCCTTCCGCGATTGTTCTTGCCAGCGGTTTCTCCACATACACGTGTTTGCCAGCCTGCATTGCATGGATGGCGATCAGGCAGTGCCAGTGGTCCGGCGTGCCGATAAAAACAGCATCGATATCCTTGTCCTCTAGCATTTTGCGGTAGTCGGAATATAGCTTCGGGGTCTTTCCTGTCTGTTTGTTGACATCCGAAGCTCGATTTTCCAACACATTTTGGTCGACATCACAGAGACCTGCGCATGCCACTCCTGGCTGATTCAAGGCATGATGCAGCAGTCCAAACCCCATACTGCGGCAGCCGATAAGTCCAACCGAAATAGTATCTGACGGGTCGCGCCAGTTCTGGTTCAAAAAATTGAGACCCGGTGTCATGGCTGCGGCAAGTGCACCACCGGACGTTTTGATAAATTTACGACGATTATATTTATCCATGATTATTCCCCATTAATCCGATTATTATTCTTCACCAACAGGTGTCAATGTAATCCCAGAATTATTTTTTTAAATATGAATGCAATGAGTTATCAAATCAAGAATGATATTCTTCTTTGGTAATACACTGCTTTTTATTACCTCAGACTAAATTTGCAGTTTTCACTAAGAGTAATAAATTAAATAAAAATAACATCTTAACTATGAATAAACCGTAATTTATAAACCATGTAACCATGCCGGAGACACCCTCAGAATTTGCATTTGAGTTCACTGACAGAGAGAATAAAAATTCAGAAATCTTTAAACTTCCCGCATGGCGGCCTTCCTTCAGGTCGGGGAGTAAACTTGACGGTGTTTCGGCAGTTCTTTTTGCAGTTGCCGCTCTTATTATTGCTTATGGAATTTTCCAGGGTAGCTCTAATGAATGGTCTACCGTTTCTGCCTGGATCTATATATTTGTAGGAGTAGCTACAGCGATTGCCACCCCGTTTCTCAGAACAACTTTTGTTCCCTATTTCACCTACGATATTCCAGCCCTGAATAATCCGCCAGAAGAGGAAGAACCAGTACCGGTTGAAAATGAGGAAGACAAACGCCAGGGAACCGTGCATCGCGGACGAACAGAAGTACCGCTTAACGGTGACGATAATACCCGGCCGTATATCTGGCTCTGGTTTGACGCGGCAGAAGGTAACGACTGTGGACGCATGGGGAATTACCGTTGGTATCAATTTGTGAATCTGCACTTTTACATCGATGACCGAAAAAAGAAGGTGACTACTCCGATTGAAGGTGCCACAGGTCTCGATTACCACTTTGACAAATGGAATCCGGACTACCACCCCGGAGAACTTCCGCCGGACGCTCCTGATTTTAGCCCCCCGAAACTGGGGCCCAAATCACCTGGTAAACCATTTAGGGACTATGACATACCGGGTACCCAAACAGGAGGTGGTACCTCGCGACTTACAGGTGTTCTCGACTCCCCCAACTTCTGCAATCGTGGAGACCAACAACAGGCTCCTATTGAACGTTTAGTTGGGCGATTTATACCCGATGAAGCCAAAGTCATAGAACAACCGGATCAACCTGGTGGAAGGCAGACAACTGCCAAGGTAAAAATTGAGGCACGCTCTTACCTGGTCTGTGTAAGGGGCGAACAGGTGGAATGTATAGGCTATGTATCTTGGACATATACCATTGAGGCTGATATCCGGTTGGTCTATAGAAATGTGGGTGTTGCCGGCGGACTTACCAAGCGGTGGGAGCTGGGTTCAGAGATCCTCAATTGTGAACTCGATCTTGATATTGGAAATTGGACCATGCCGTGTTAAAACCAGTCTACAAATTCGTAAGTTTAAACTTGCTTTTGCTGGCTGGATAAATAATTACTTCTTCTTTCCGTTTCTTGAGTGTCACAATGGCCCAAACCAATAACGTGCCATTAAAAAGGACACCTGTAAGAATAACAACCCATCCCGGAACCAGGTGAAAGATGCCGGCCCTCTCCCAAATTTCATGGATACTTTCAGCCGGTACGGGGTGAATCATAACTTTGGTAATCCAGCATCCAGCCAGTACAAAGAATATCCACCCGTAATTTCTACGCAGTCGTCGCCCAAACGCCTCAAAGAAGCTTATTTTAAACTGTGTATGCTGCATCTCCCTGCTCAACAACTCCCGCCAGCGTTTCTGCATGGGCTTGCGATCTGGACAAATTATGGGTGCATAGAAATTCTCAACCAGCAACGCTACACGCCAACGCCACAAGTCATAATATTTGTAGCGTCGCGATTCAATAATCAGGAAAAAGAACACAAAAATTGTTGCGAGTATTATTACCAGATGGGAGACTTCCTCGTTGCCAAACCCGAATGACAAAAAAGCGGCAGTTGTGATGATGGCCCAATTGGTTGTTACATCCAGCCGTCGCCGCCACGTATTCATGCGGTTCATTTCCCCACGAAAAAAATGAATGGTAGCTGAATGCTTGTCGGAACTTGATAACTCATTGAGATCAGGCATGCTCTACTCCTTTCCCCAAAATTCATATTATATGTATGTAGCGGAGCAGTTCCACATTCCATTATTAACCACTTTCAGCCATAATTACCAATAATTTTTTGAAACGTCTGCGGCAATTACAATCTCAAAGCGCAGGAATGCCCTAAATCACTTTTAAACGGACGGACAGAGGTTGTAAATCTCTTTTAAAAGGGTTTGGGGTGAACAGAAATGCTTTGTTGAGCACCCATCACCCCAAGCCGCCTGTCTGTAATATACTATTTAAATCTAATTAAGCCTTTACGTTCCCGATGCTACTTCAAGAAAATTTTGAACATAATCATCAGTTACGCCTTTATTTTGGGAATGTTAATATGATCTATGCCTCAACTTGCCAGTTCGAGTGATTTTGTTGGATACGGTACCAGCACTGTTTTCTCAAAATTATTTTCCTCGAGATGTGTCAGGGCCGTCTGGTAGTACCATATAAGCCACTTGACTGCAGATACCGGTTGCAGCGAGTGCATATACTCCAGATCGAGAGCTGAAACCTCCATATTATCAATTTCATGATTTTGTAAATATTTTGAGGTTTCTACCACATCGCCAACGAAATAGGAATGTCCTTCCTTTCTATTTGTGTCCCATACCGAAAATTGCAAGCTTTCCAGCTCTTTGTTCAAAATATGCGTCTTTCCCATACCTAGTCCTCCTAATTGCTGATTAATGATGATGTTTTGTCAATGCCTACGTTTTATAATTTTTACTCTTAAATGAATTATAATATCATGCTGAACCTTTTCAATCTCTATATCTCAACAGCAATTATTAGTCTATTAAATATTTTGGGAATTCCCATGTGAGGCGTCAACTGATGAGACTGTAGGGGGATCCCTTACAAAGAGCAGAAACCAATGGTAAAAACACCTAGCTATATTTGATTTTGAAACCATCAGTTTCGATACCAATAGCGGGAAAATCCTTCCGATTCTTTTTTATAGCTTTCGAGGGGATGGAATGCCAATGAATCAGCTCTCATTGACGATTAAATGAAGAATTTCAAGGAATAGTTCTCAGAATCCCAGCTAAATTCAATCTCACGTTCCAGAATCTGTTGGAATGTGGCTGTTACCTGGGCTGAGCTAACTTCTATTTGCAAGATAAAGGGCGCCTTTAGTAAAACACCAAACCACTGTTTATTATTAACTTATACCAAACATTTATGGACAAGTAATCTTTTTTTAAGTAATCTTAAGACGAGTCGTTACTGGAGTTTTTAAAACAGGATTACGGTATGCGGTTTTTGATAATTTCACCTATCATCATTGTATTTGTCCAGGTTTGTTCTCCGAAAATAGATCCACCGGATCCAAGAGATCCAATGATTGCCCAAGGGAGAGAAATCTTCTTTAATGAAACGTTTAATGGAAACGGCCGAACCTGCGGAACCTGTCACCCTGCCGAAAATAATTTTACACTGGACCCCACTTTTATCAGGGGCCTGCCGGACGATGACCCGTTGTTCGTGGCAGAGAACAATCCCGATCTGGCTGAAAATTTTGAAAATCCCATATTGATGGAACAACACAGCCTGATCATGGAAAACCTGGATGGATTTGACAACCTGCCGGAAAAATTCACAATGCGGGGGATTCCCCACCTGCTTGGACTCACGCATTCTGTGAGCAGCGGACAGGGGCCGAGGACCGGCTGGTCGGGCGACGGGGCTCCGGGTGATCTCTCCCTGCGATCGTTTGCGACCGGTGCCGTCATCCAGCACTTTACCAAAACCACCAACCGTATTCCCGGCGTCGACTTTCGCCTCCCGACGGAGGAAGAGCTCGACGCGCTTGAAGCATTTCAATTATCCCTTGGGAGGCAGGAGGAGCTGGTGTTGCCCCTGCCATTAAAAAATGAGGCAGCGGCACGAGGACAGACCATATTCACCGATCCCGCCTCCGGCAAATGCTTTGCGTGTCACTTTAATGCCGGAGCCAACGCCGCACCCGCACTCTTCGGAGAAGGAGCCGGCAATCTCAACTTCAATACCGGTGTGGAGGATCTTCCAGACAAACCCGCCGACTTTACCGGTGAACTTATACCGCGTGATGATGGATTCGGCATTCCCGGCAATGGGGAGTTTAATACTCCCTCACTCGTGGAAGCCGCCGATACGCCCCCGTTCTTCCATAATAATTCAGTGGAAACACTCGAAGGATCGATAGCTTTCTACAATGGAGCTGCGTTCAACAATTCTCCGGCTGGTCAACTCGTTCAAGGTGCTACAGGGAGCGGGATAAACTTGGATGCGACGCAGGTTGAGGCGGTCGCCGATTTCCTGCGCGTAATTAATACACTGGATAATATCGCACAGGCTCGCGACTTGTTACTCTCCTATGCCGACAGAGATTTTCTCGGCAATGTGGAGTATACCAGGCTTCTCAACCAGTCACTTGAAGAGATTGACGATTGTATCATGGTTTTAAGAAGCGGAGGGCTGCATCCCAAAGCGGTGCAATACCTGGAAGAGGCCCGCAACGCAACACTGGAGGCGATCGACGCTCATAATTACGAACGAAAGCGGGAAACGTCCAGAACCGCGGCCCAGGTACTTGACAGCACACGAAATGAACTTATAGAACTTAATCCGTGAGTCGAGTGATGAATAAATTAGCCACAGTAACCGGATGTCTCCTGATATTATTAACTGCCGGAGAGGTGCATACCGCTGCAGCCCAAAAAGCGACTGAAATCTATATCCCTGTAGGTCAGTCCCCGGGACTTGCCGGGTACACCCAAATAGGTACTGTAACCTCTCTGGATATGTCTGAAGGCACGCTAACATTGACGGACACTCTTGAGCAGGTACACACAGCCCGACTATCTGATTCAACCAGCATATGGCTGGACAGAAGCCTGATTAAGCAGCAAAACATGGTGGTTTCAGTAAACGATATCGAGGAGGGACAACGTGTCGAAGTCAAATACTATCTCGCCCCTGACTCTACCTACCTGGCGGTGGCCGAATGGATTAAGATCCAGGTCAGGTAGTCTAATTAAGTGAAATAATTGGGTTATAGTGTAATTTCTGCATTTCTACACATTCCCAAATTGAAGCTAAAAAGAAAAGACTATACATCCCCACTTCAGAAGTAAAGTCAGGGAATAGCTTTATTTCAAAATATTTAAGAAGTCATCCCATTTGGAAGCTGCAAATGTTTCGGTATTTGAATGCCCATAAATCCGAATAATCATAGCAGCCTTTTCAACCTCTTCTTGATTATTGGACTCTAAAATATCCAAAATGTCATAAGACCCCATAAGCACATAACTTTGTTTCCATGTGACATTTGGACATTCTTCTTTGATCTTTTCTTTTACCGTGGATGCCCGCTTGGTAAAATCACTTGGTTCATCGAGTGTTTCGATGTTCATAGTGCTGAGTATTATATAAGTAGCCATATCTTCTCCCAATTTTGAGATTATAATTTTACTTATCTCATATTACCCAAACTGTTCTCTTCTCTGTTAGACTTATACCAATTTAATATAATCAAATCGATATTAATGCCCTATGTTATTGTTTATTCTGTACTTGTCTTTTTGTTAAACTCATAATCATTGTAAAAAATGGAGAACTTAAAAAATGGGGAATAATCTGCTGGGTTGGAGTGTGTTTCCAACAAAAAAGGACTGACCAGCTTTAGCTAATCAGTCCTTCTGTCTTTCCAGCTCCCCGGGTAGGATTCGAACCTACGACCCAGCGGTTAACAGCCGCTTGCTCTGCCACTGAGCTACCGAGGAATGTGGCAGTCAAAATCAAAATGTTTCAACCGTTTCAAAGAGAGCACAAATATAATGTATTGAAGCAACTCATGTCAAGACGAATTTGAAACTTTTTTAGTACCCCACTTTCTCCAGTATCAACCCCTTAGCCTGGGCCCCGTGTCCGCCCTCTTTGTCAGTAGGATTCTTTAGTATATCCAAAAACTCATCCACACTTTTGCGACCTTTCCCAACCTGGATCATCGTGCCCACCAAGCGTCGTACAAGATGCCTGAGGAAACGATTGGCCTGGATATGGTAAATGATCATATGCTGTCGTACTTCAAATTCTGAGAACATAATATCGCATTTTGTCCGCTCTTGCTCTGGCCCAGATTTGGTAAAACTCTCAAAATCATGAATCCCAAGGATTGACTCTGCACATGCTAGCATAGCCTCCAGATCCAGTTCGTTAAGAACCATTTGTGCTTGCCGGTGTAAAAGAGGGCTTGGCCGGGTAACTATTTGGAAGCGATAGCGTCGGCTTTTTGCATCGAACCGTGCATGAAAATCATCACGTACTTGCTCCAGGGAGTATACCGATATATCCTTTGGCAACACGCCGAGCAGGGCATATGTAATTCGGTGGGAGTCAAGCTCTCCCGGGTAATCGAAATGAGCGACCTGTGCCTCCGCATGGACTCCACTGTCGGTACGCCCCTGCCCTTTTATATCGATCGGTTCTCGTAGAATCGTCGATAGTGCATCCTCAATCTCACCCTCAACTGTCGGGCCCTCGGGCTGTCGCTGCCAGCCGTAATAGTCGGTCCCGTCATACTCGACAAGAATCTTATATCGTGGCATAAATTTTAAAGATACTTATTGATTAGGGATTTGTTGATTTGGCACACTTTTTCACCATATTTATTTGACTAAAATGATGCTGGAAAATACAATGAAAAGAATCACAAGAAAATCTGGAATCAAAAGTGTAATAAATATAACCTGAGTTCAACAATGAGATAGCCCACTCTCCCTTGCGGGGACACGACATAGCAAATCACCATGCCAAAGGAAATTGAAGTAACTTCGATCCTCAACAAAAAGAAAAAACGAGACGACTGGTTCCTGGATGACTATACCATCAATCTTTATAGTAGCTGTTCCTTCAATTGTTTGTATTGCTACATCCGCGGAAGTAAATATGGGGAGAATCTTGAAAAAAGTCTGTCAGTTAAAACCAATGCGATTGAATTGCTGGACAAACAATTGGCTAATCGTGCAAAGAAAAATCAGTATGGCATAATTGTAGTTTCATCGGCCACGGATCCCTATCTACGGGTGGATAAAGATTACGAAATGACCCGGAAGGCGTTGCAAGTCATCCTAAAACATAGATTCCCGGTGCATATCATCACAAAATCGGATTTAGTCGAAAGGGATTTTGACCTGCTTCACCAGATCGATGAATCGGCCGTCATACCTCCTGGTTTAGAAAACAAGCTGAAACGAGGTGCCATTATCTCCTTTTCATTTTCAACGGTAAAGGATGAAATTGCAAAAATATTTGAACCAGGTGCCACCAGGCCCTCCGACCGATTGCAAGTGGTGGATAAAGTTTTAAACGAGGGTTTCCTCTCCGGGATCAGCATGATGCCACTTCTACCGTTTATTACCGATACTACGGAACACCTTCACCTTATGTATTCTACCTTCAAGGAAAGAGAGGTAGCCTATCTTTTACCGGCAACAATTACGTTGTTTGGGAACGGCCCTGCAGACAGCAAAACATTGATGTTGAAAGCGATACGAAAACACTATCCAGAATTGGAAGAAAAGTATATCGGCTATTTTAAGAATGGATCCCAGATGCCCCGTTATTACCGAAACGCCTTTTACAAAAAAATGAGGGAGCTCTCAGCTGAGTATGATATCCCCGATCGTATTCTTGATGCCAAAAATTCCAAAAGAAATTCCAAGTAGAATCGCCTTTAAAAACGGATAGAAAGGTGTCCGACAATCCCGCTCATTCCCTGATAAGGAGTGAAATGCACTGAAGCAGTGCCACCACTACCTTGTTTCCTGGCCCTGTTATAGGCACTGATGGCGCTCACAACACGGTTCACAACCATAAGAGAGAGCAAAGCCGGCAGTTGCTGATCGATTGTCTCAAACCGCTCCCGCAGGTCCCGGTATTTATTGCGGTTATCAATGCCAGTCCAGCTCCAACGATTTTCAGGGATATCATCATACAACAGGTTCCAGTTTCTGCTGCGCTCCTGGTAGTCGTTGTATGCCTGCAGGCTCTCAAAATTGCCCACAGCCAGCCTGAAATTGCGTTCCCGTCCCTCAACGTCTACCCCAGCCTCAGAACGGGCGTAGGTGTACCAATTTTGTTGTAGATTATTGGAATGAATTCTCAATCCAACGTAGGAGAGTACCAGGCCTGCCTCAGCCGCAAGATGAAATTGCCCCCTTGTCCAATCAGATTTATCTACATAATGATGTCCCCAGCCCGGCATCGCCAGCGACTTTAAGAATGCAATTTTGGGGTCAGGGCTATTAGTTCCCGGCGAGGTGTCCTGTGAATAGCCGCTGCCGGAAATTATGAAGAGAAGTATCAGCAGCAGCGTCATTCTCATTGGGATACAAACCTAATTACTATGATTTCTTTCGTTCTCGGTCCCAGTGCCGGAAAATAGATACGCTGAAGCCGAACATAAGAACAAATGTACCGAGCCAGACCACCGATACAAACGGTTTTTCCTCGGCCACGATCAGAACCCATTCCTCTTTGGGCTGTCCTTCAATGCCGTGCACTTTCAACTCAATCTTCCCGGTCGCCGGATCAACGCTGGTAAACTGCACGAACAAGTCCTTACCGGGTAACTGCACAGGCGGGGCATACGTCCAGCTCTTTCCCTCTTTTTTGTAGATCGCAAACAGTGGATTCAGGGTGTCCCTGACGCCGGTGGCACGATGCGTAAAATCGAGGTTGGCCCGAACGGCAATGATAGTGCTGTCGGGCAATGACTCCTTATCAGCAGGACGGTAATCGGAAAAATTGAGCTGATATCCACCCAACTGCATGGACTCACCGCGCCCCAGACTTATGGTTTGCACCTCCAGGGAATCCTTGGTTTGTTCTGTGGCAGATGCCGGCTGCATGGTTGAATTTTCTGGGCTGTTTCCTTTTACCTGCTCGTTCTTCTGTTCCACATATGAGCTGCCTGCAACATAGAGATAGATGTCACTCATCAAGGAAGTATACACATCCGGATCTACAGACCACTCGATACGGTTTGCAGAAGAGCTCGCCAGCATCGGGTAGACTTCGGGATAAAGTGTAAACTGCTGACCATTGCCATCTACCGGCTCAAATTTAATTTCATACTGCTGCTGGCCGGGGCGCTCCTGGTTGGCCAGCGTATAGCCTTCGTAGGTTACCTTATACTTCCCGTTCACCACTTTGGGCTGATTTAGTTTTAACTCCAGGAAGTTTACTGGTTGCCGTACCGGCACGCCCTGGTCGTCCGTGACCTTGCCCTCGGCAATCGCTTCATTGTAGTTGTGGGTGGACAGATCAAGCAGGTTCCCGTTGTATGCTGAGGAAGCCAAAATTCCCAGCAGCAGCATACCGAAACCTACGTGTGTCAACGAGCCACCAATTACTTTGGGATTTTTCATCATGAGGCGGACCATTATGAAACCGTTGCCGATTAGCGCAAACCATCCCGCCAGAATATAGAGCAGGTAATAAAAATTACGCACGTTTCCAAGCATCATGGTTGCCAGGGTTAACACACAGGTGATAACTACCGGCCAAGTAAGATCACGTGCCAGGGATTCCGCATCCTGGCGTTTCCAGAAAAGGTGCTGCCCAAGAACTGTCATAAAAGCAGCTAGTATCGCCAACGGCATCGTCCACTCGTTATAAAAGCTGATCTCCGGCGGTGTGGGATTTGCCTCAAAGAGTCGTCCAATTATGGGTGAACTGGTTCCTAAAATGATGACGAGCCCGAGCAGGAAGAGAACCATTGCGCCGGCAAAAGTCATAAATTCGCGACTCAAGAACTTTGATTCACTATTCTGCTTTGGTAGATCTTTGTATCGATAGATCAGTAATCCTACACCGACTGCCGTAACCACAAACATAAACGCAAGCAGCTGATTGTAGAGCCCCAAATCTACAAAGCTGTGTACCGATGAGTCGGCCAGTATACCGGAACGGGTCAGGAACGTCTCGTAGACAATGGCCACATAAGCCAGGATAGCAAAAATGATGGAGGCTTTTTGCGATGTCGAACTCTTTTTCTGTATCACCATGGTGTGGATGCCCGCCGTACCGATCAGCCAGGGAACAAAGGAGGCGTTCTCAACCGGATCCCACGCCCAGTAGCCACCGAAAGACAGCGTGACATATGCCCAATATCCACCGAGGAAAATTGCCGTGAGCAAAGCAACGTTGGCGCCCAGTGTCCATGGCAGCGCCGGGTGAATCCATTCATTGTATTTCTCTTTCCAGAGAGCGGCCATTGCAAAGCAGTATGGAATTGTCATCATGGCAAAGCCCAGGAACAGGATCGGCGGGTGAATCATCATCCATGGACTTTTAAGCAGGTCATTAAGTCCCTTGCCGTCAGAGGGAATAAAATCGGGATTTGCCTGGATAAACGGAGCATTGGGCATCTCCTCGGCCAGGGTTCGGAACGGGGAGGCGCCGAGTTGAATATCACCAATCGGTATGCCGACAATCATTGAGATGAGGAAAATCTGGGTGACCGTGAGAAAGAACAGTACGGGGCCCCGGTATGGTTTCCGGGTCCATTTCATCAGTCCCAGCCCGATAAAAAAGGAAAACAGGATCCATACCATAAAACTACCCTCTTGTCCCCCCCAAAATGCGGAAACAAGGTATCTCAGCTGAAGGTCACTGCTGGTATAGTTGTAAACGTAATAGTACTGAAACTGGTGATTTAAAATAAGGTATATCAGCAGACCCGAAGCCGCTACAATAAGGAGTCCTTTAATCCCAAAAAGCAAGTTGGAAATTCGATAATATCGGTTATCGTCTTGGCTTGAATACAAAAAATAACCAATGCCAGCCAAAATACTGGTGGCAAAAGCGGCATAGATTAAAATTTTACCTGCTATTCCTATCATGAAGTATTGAAGGAGTGTTTGATGAAATCACAAATGACAAATAAAAAGGCTAAACGAAGCTACCGGCTTCATCACCTAATCTTCATTCGTAAAGAACGTTGTGATCTGATATAATTTAATTGTTTTGATCATTATCCGGCCTTGGCCTGTTCAAACTGGGAGGCATCCACGTTGTTATACTTGGAGGGACATTTCATCAGCATATCATTGGCATAAAAAACGCCGTCTTCCATCTCCCCTATCACTACCAGCTGGTCGGCCTGCTCAAAATTGTTGGGTTTCGGCTTGGGATACACAACCCGGCGGACATTCCCGTCCTGGTCTTCCATAAAGAAGGAGAACCGTTTGCTCTCCATTGAAAAGCCGTAGTCTTTGGTATTATCCCATTTTCCTACAACATGGGCACCGTTCATACCTTCGGCCTGTTCAAAGTTTACATATGTGCTGATGCTGTTGCCAAAATTGTACATCAAAAGAGAGGTAAATCCTACTATGGCAATAATTCCGATTATTACTTTGGGTTTCATGTGCTTACTTTGTGTTTTGTTGCGTTACCTGGTCTTCCAGTTTGCTGACCTTCTTGTCTACTCGAATAATGAAAAATAACAATATAAACCAAATAATGAGACTTACGCCCAGTACAATAAAAATCAGGTCATAAGAAGCTGCCGCCTGTATCAGTGGGCTGGCATCTTCCATACCACTAGCGGCTTGCCATTTCTGAGAATAAGTCTGCGTGAGCGTATCGACTTTGCCAACGCCTGAAAGCGTATCTTCTTGTACCTGGACCCAAAAGTTTCTCATATAGATGTTTCTTCAATCTGAAATTTAACTTTTTTGTACCGATTGAGTATTTCAATCAACCAAATGGACAGCCCAATAAATCCAATAATTGCAGGATAAAATATATAACGCAGTTCGGGCGCCGTAATTTCACTAAATGCCGGGTTTCCTTCAGCCCCGGGATGCAGGCTCGGCAGCTGCCGTGGCACGATATACAACAAAAACGGGATCGTAGTGGCAGCAAATACATTGTAGACCGCAGAAAGCTTGGCGCGTTTTTCAGGGTTGTCAAAAGCAGTGCGCAAAACGAAATAAGCCACGTAGATCATCATCGCCAGTGCAGAAAGATTCATGCGGGGTTCGGCAAACGTCCACCACGTGCCCCACGTGAACCGCGCCCAGAGCGAACCCGTAATCAGCCCGCAAATTCCGAATAAGAGTCCCACCTGCGTGGCAGACTCAGCCTTGCGGTCCAGTTCCATCGACTGATTGTTTAGATACCGGATACTGTAGACCAGCCCCGCGCCAAAACAAACGGCCATGGTGAACCACATCGGTACGTGCAAAAACAGGTTGCGTGCCGACTCTTTGAGGATCGGGATGTCGGGAATCGGTAGCAGAAATCCTACCACCAGAACGCAGGTCATCCAGATGGCCACGGCATATTTCCAGGGTTTGAGCCTCATTCGTTAGAAGGTGTTAGATATTATTATGAGTGTTGCTGACACTGACCAAATTAAGGTGAATACTTCGGTTTGTTTGTGTATTTCGTATTGCATAGTGGTCCTCATTTGCCTCATAAGAAATGGAACCAGAGCCACTCAGCCAAATCATTTATATTTATTTACAAAGGCCGATTAATATACGAAACTAAAACGGGAAAATTGAACGGTATCGGCTTTTGTTTTGCTAAATTTTACCTATGTTATTAGATACGAAATTTACTTAAAAATTAACCTCCAACACCTTCAGTATCACCTCCCATGGCAGAAGAAAGTGCGGAAAAGAAGATCACCCTATCACCCAGCTGGAAACAGTATTTTATCCGCTACCTGTTATCAGTTCTGGCGGTGCCTCTGTTCGGGATTGGTCTGGTTGCGCTTTATTTTGTCAGGAGGAAACAAACCAGCAGCCATTACATTATCACAGATACGCAAATCTCTTCTGTGGATTCCAGGTATCACCGGAACCTGGACTTGGTGAACATTGAGGAAGTGACTGTGCAACAGAGCTGGATCAACAAAAAGCTGGGGGTTGGGACGATTGTGCTGAAAACTTCGGCTGTCTCCATGGAATTGATCGGGATGGAGCGACCACATCAGCTGAAGGAGACCATTCAGAAAGCCGTTGCCATTCAGAAAAAACAGCAGGAGAAGAAGAGAGTGCGGAAAACACCGGATCCCAAATACAAACCTGGATCAATGGAGAAAATGGATTATCTGACCGGGCTTTGGCAGCAGGGACTACTTTCAGATGAAGATTTTAAGAATGAGAAAAAGAATTTCGAGTAGAGCTGTAAGATGTGCGACGCACTTTGGAAGTGCGTCGCACATGGTCCATATCAGCTCTTAGATTCTTTGCGATATTTCGGAAGTAACAGTGAAATAAAAATAAATCCGAGTGCAATACCAGCCATCAATTGATACTGGTTTTTAAAGTCGGCATATTCCTGGCTGGCGAATTCTCCCTGCTCCAACTCATCAATGCGTCCAAGGAATGAATCGATGCCATCGCTACCGGACTCAATAGAGTAATACTCCCCTTCTCCCTGATTCGCGATATCCCTGAGGGTCTCGGGCTGCAGCCGTGTGGTGACCAGCTTGCCACTCTGATCACGTTTATATCCAATCAACGAACCGGTATCGGAATTGTATTGCGGAATGGTGGACCCTGACCGAGTACCAATTCCCAGCGTGTAAACAGAGATGTTATTTTCAACCAGTGAATTCAAGGCATCAGAGTATCCTGCCCCGTGATTTTCACCATCTGAAATAATCAGCATCACTTTGGCGGCATTCGACTGGTTTTGCTCTTCATCCAGGGAATCAAATGCCCGCAGGGCAACATCCATGGGCGCACTGAAATCGGTGGAGGAGCTGGGCATCTGGTCGGTTTCTGCAATATTCAAAAACAGCCGGAGCGCAGAATAATCCAGCGTCATGGGAGACTGAAGATAGGCGTCCCCGGTAAAAACGATAAGTCCCACGCGGTCTCCTTTCAATCGCTCAATGAGCCGTGTAATCTCATATTTTGCCTTTTCCAGGCGACTCGGCTTCACATCCTCGGCGTTCATGCTGTCGGAAAGGTCCAGCGCTATCAATAGGTCTACCCCCTGACGTTTAACTTCTCGCACTTGGGTGCCCACCTTGGGTCCTGCAATGGCAAGCACAAGGAAAGACAACCCCACCAGCAAGGTTACGGTTTTCAGGCGGTCGCCCGTTCGCCAAAACCCGATGCGCAGGCTTTCAAAAAGATCATCCGAAAAAAATTGCTTTCTTTTCTCCCTCAATCGCTGGAAATACCACCAAAGTCCACCCGCAAGCAGGGGAATTACCAATAAAAGCCACAAGAAATAAGCATCCTGCCAGATCATATTTTTCTACAAGACTAGTTTTCTATTAAATTGACCACAGATTTCATAACGATGCCTAAGATAAAATATTAGCAGGGGAAATCCGAAGTTGTTGAATGGAGGCTAGAGATTGGAAGTTAGAGGTTGGAAGGTGGTAATTTTGAAAATTTAACAATCCGGAAAATCTCATGTTAGCGAACTGTTCTTTTTGAGGTATATCAGCCAGGGGATGTATGCCATGGAGAAAACCGGTACCAAGTACGTAATGATGAGATCTGCTCCCCAGAAACCGAAAAAATACCCATGAAATCCCGGAATCAGGAGTAGTAAAACCAAAATGAAGCTAAGAATATGAAAGCCCAACAGGTATAGATAAAAACGTATCTCCCTGGTTAAAAAAACCATTGATACCAGTGCGAGAAGAAAGAAAAAACCCGTCGGTGGGCGGTATTTCAGCACCTGTTGTTTCTGACTATCAACCCAACTGATATCGAAGCTTACGCCCCGGGCTTCACGATCAATATGCACATTGGGATTTGATTCCGTAAGCAGGTATTCAGCGAAAGGCTTCCCAATATGCTGTGTTGTGGCGACCCGCACCGGCCTCCAAACAAAGAAATAGATCAGGACTAATAGGATAGTAATCGCAATTTTTCCTGCTGTCCTCTTCATTCAGAGTCAGTCTCTTTAGCATCCCCGATATTTGCCCACACAATCCATAGGACAAAGATAACCATGTAAAAAATAGCAGTGGTAGAATAGTCATGCGTGAAATCGAACAATTCCGGCCAGTAAACCTGGGTAATGGCGAGTGTAGCTATGCGCACCAGATTGACGAGGTAGATAACTCCGATTCCGATCACGATAAAACTAATTCGCGGAATCCAGCGGCCCGGGTAGGCAATGATAAAGCCAATAAACAGTCCGATAGCTGAAATGCCGGTGCAGCCATCGACAAGAAGGATGCCGGGGGCTTCTCCCACTCCGATGACACGACCTGCAGTATACACATCGTAATTAAACATTTGCAAGATGCCCGCAGTAGTGTCAACAATGTTCACTGCCACCCACGCGTCCAGCGAGCCATCGGGGAGCAGCCACATCTCATAAATTAAATACCAAATGATATAGATGACCAACACTTTCAGAACGAACTTTACGGGCTCGGAGTCAAGTGAATGGCGGATTTTACTAGTAATTGTGGGGGCTTCGTCCATAATCTTTTCTAGAGTGGCGTGCTATCCCCTGTTTGATTCAATAATTCTCTGGTAGGTCTCCAGGACCGCCTCCGTCGCTTCCAGGTCCAGCGGAAAGTCTGCAAATTCCCTTACATAACTCTTGGCATTGACCGGCGCAAAGGATTGTCCCACGATCTCCATTGCCGGAATATCACCATTTGAATCACCGATGTAGGCTACCTCTTTGGGAGTAATACCGAGCCTCTCGCTCAGCTTTTTAATGCCGGCGCCTTTATTGTTCTTCTTCAAGATAATGTTCACTGAGATATCGGTGTGATGCACCTCAAATTCGGGATAATTTTCATCTACGTGGTCGGTAACGATCGGCAGCACTTCGTTAATGACAGACTCATCCGGGTGAACAAAACCGGCGTCCATCATCTTTGAAAACTCCATTATCCCGTTGGGAAACTTGGATATCACCGTAGTGCGCATCCAGTTTTTTAGTTCATTCACATGCTCCAGGGCGGCTTCATCAAAAAAGCCATTTTGATCAAACTGGTTGGAATTCAAATCATACATTCCGCCGCTCTCAAATACTACAGGAAGGCGGACATCCAGCCACTGGGCCACTGCCTCCACGTATGGATACGGCCGCCCCGAACAGATGCTCAGCGGGGGGATCGTGGGGTCATCAGCACTCTGGATATTCAGGTTCCGTATCTCTGTAATACATTCCCAAACCGGTGTTTTAAAAGGAATTGAGACACAACCGTCAAGATCGGTGACAAACAGTTTAATCATGGGTTACTATGGGATAAAAGGATTGAAATTCTGCAGGATAAAAAATGAATTTGAAATTGCTAAATTACTGAATATGCTACTCAAAAGTAAGTTTAACAGGGGATCTACATGTTGAAGCCTAGCCATGTTCTGATCCCAGGGCAAGCTCTTGCTGGTACGCTTGTTCGCGGGTAGTTACTGTAAAATGCCAAAGCACCCCGGTTACAGCCAGCAGCACTGCAAAAATCATAATCATCTGGCGGATGGTGAAGATATCATTTTCAAGCAGCATGGAGGCAGTAAATACAGAGATGGATTGTGTCAACGTGAAAAGAAGCCACTCCGTACTGAAAATGCGCCCCCGAAAGGTATCAGGGGTTCGGCGTTGCAAGAGTACGGTGCTCATCACCCAGTTAGCTCCAGAAGCGGAATGTGCCAGGAATACAAAGATCAGCATCAAAATGATGCTCCCGGTCCACCCAACCACGATGTACATCGCGCCGGCAAACATCATGCAGAGGCCCATCACACGAATCCAGTCACCTTCATCTTTGAACATGCGGCGCCCAATCACCGGACCGATGCCCGTTCCGATACCACGCGCAGCGTAGAGCAGCCCGAGCCCCACGCTCCCCATCATTAAAATATCTTCGGCAACCAGGATAAGCAGGTACACCAGCGCCCCCAAATACATCGTAAACGCCCCTTTTGCCAGGCTGGGACGCAAAATCTGGTCATTACTCATCAGGAATCCCAGCCCCTCCTTAATTCCCACAAATGGATTCCGCGTGCGGTCAAGCTCTTCCTGGCTCATCTCCTTCTGTGGGATCGTCGCTCGATAGATGAACCACGCCGAAATCCCGTAACTAATTGTATCCAAAATAAACACTAGATCGGTGCCCAGCCAAGCTGTGGCCAGTCCACCCACGCCCATCCCGATTGTAAAAATGATACTCCAGCTTGCTGAAGAGAGTACGTTGGCATCCACCAGCTCTTTCTTCGTCGTTACATTTGGAATGGAAGAAGTTTTAGCCGGCTCAAACACGGCAGAAAGCATCATCTGGATGGCCGTCAGGACATACGCCAGCCACAACATCTCGTAAGACCGCACAAGCAGCAGGCCTGCGATGACAATACCGCGTGCCACGTCACAAAATATCATCACGCGCCGCCGGTTAAATCGATCCGTGATATAGCCAGCAAATGGAGAAAATACCGCTAGACTCATCATCTTTATGATAATAATCAGGCCGAGCAGAAATTCGGAGTCAGAATACTTCGTAACCAACGCGTATACAGCCAACAGGCCAAACCAGTCGCCAAAGTTGGATACAACCTGGCTCAACCACAACCGGCGATAGTCGCGGTTCTCGGATACCAATGTTATATATGGCTGAAGTTTATCTAACACGCTAGAAGATGCTGCTAATATTATAAATTAAGTTATTTTACGTAATGCGTAACGAGTAATGAGTGAGGTTTTACGTATCACGTATCACTTCACACCTGTACTGCCAAACCCGCCGTCACCTCGTTCCGTTTTAGGGAGTTCGTCGGCTTCATCGACGGTCAGTTGCTGCACCGGAGCTATCACCATCTGCGCAATGCGATCTCCATGATTGATGGTAAACGCCTCTTTGCCGTGATTGATCGCCAGCACTTTTACCTCCCCGCGGTAGTCCGAATCGATAGTGCCGGGCGTATTGAGCATGGTGATGCCGTTGCGATAGGCCAGTCCGCTGCGTGGCCGAATTTGTGCCTCATATCCACTGGGGAGCGCCATCTGCAGCCCGGTGGGAATCAGCGCCCGCTCCCCGGGTTCCAGGGTAAACGGTTCTTCCAGGGCCGCCCGGATATCCATACCAGCGGCATGGACCGACTCGTACGACGGCAGCTGAAGATCTTTGGCGTGTTCCAGTTTTTTGAATACAACTTTACTCATTTCGTAACTCCTTCTTGTAATCAATTAATCTAACTTTAACATTTCCGAGCCAAACTTTGACGTGGGCCTCCAGCGGGATGCGCAACTCATCGTTGGCAAACCAGGTCTTGAAGTCTCCCCCGAATCCAAACGGGCCGTCAATATCGGCAATTCCTTCGGCATAAAAAGTATTAATCGGTTGTTCAAACGCTTCATATTCCCGCTCATCCCGTCGGCGTGTGTACTCCATGTCGATCGTGCCCTGTTCGTCTTCAAGGTAGACATAGGTTCGAGAATTAACATCACGCCCAGCGTGGAGCCGGGAAAAGAAAAAGATCAATGGTCCAGAGGTAGCCGGCGTTTTGAGATCGAGCGTGTCGGTGGGCTCCCCCTCCTTAAAAGCGTATACTTTCCGGTTATTGTAATTATAGATAAACCGTTCTTCATCAAACTTTTCCTCATCCACATTGTCTTTCCAGTACACTAGCTCGCGCGGCTTGCCATCAATAACTTTGAAAATTGAGCTGTAATGATTTTCCTCTTTCCCCACGAACGGAATACCAGGGTTGGAGGTGATGATTCCGGTCAGTTTCCAGGCCGGCTCTCCCTGGTAGAGCGTATCGGTGACTTCAACACGAACTTTTCCGAGCGTGAAGAAGCTGTATTTAACATTATAGGTGAACACTTCACGCCATTTGAGCAACTCCCCGGGGATGGGGCTTCCCTTTTCCCTGGTCAAAAAGTTCGGGCTCTCCTGTGCGTGCAGTGGAAGGACCAGTAAGCAGACCAGCAGTATATTCGTAATCAAGATGGATAGATACTTCAAAAGGGGAAACAATTACAGATTATTTCTCTTTTCGTTAAAACCACAAAAGTTCGATATTATAAGACTAAGATGAAATGCATAAAAAGTTAATTTCCTGTTAATCGTTCATGAGAAAATTGAAAAGTATAGCACTCACCTCCGCTACTCTTGTTCTGCTTTTAATGGCTGGATGTTCCAAGAGTGATGATCAAAAAGATTTTGAGAATGAGGCGTATTCTGCGCCTGCAAATTATACGGCCATGAATGCCAACGGGCAACCGGCCGTTTCCAACCAAACAGATCCGGACGACTGGCGGATTTCACCAATGTATCGTGGGCTTGTTGAAGTAGAAACCGAGGCTTATCCAAATCCAGTATTCATTAATTCAACGTTTCGAATCTTTATCGGCATAAATTATATAACCAATCTATCCAGAATTGAAGCTTTCGTTTTTCAAACGGGCTTTAATCAAGATGGTACTGGGGCTATTGATACCATTGAGGAGTCCCAAATTTCAGAGGGTACTATACCTGCTCTGATAATCTCTCCATCTTCTTTCCCTCAAAATAAGTTGGATAACCTTTACCGTGTCATACTCTTTGACCAATCTGGAAATGTGATTACTTATGGAGACGTGAAGGTGAATGAGTAACCGGTTGTAATAGACAGGCATCGCTCCTATTTTAGGGCTTCAAATTAAGCAAACAGATTATGGCTAAACGAAAAGTTTCGACATCCGAGCAGAATGTCCTGGGCCGGCTGGTCTTCCCGGAAAGTTTTGAGACGGTTCTGAATGAAACTGGCCTGCAGTACGGCGAACTTCGCGACGATCTCATCAATCTTATGAGCTTCGGGTATATCGAAGCCTATGAGAAAAAAGGCAATAAAATTGCTCTCACCTCTTTCTATGATGCAGACAACCTGCAGGATTTTACTTTCCGTGCCACCAAAAAAGGACTTTCTGAAATCAGGGGCTCCCGCCAATGAAGTTTGAAACCGAAACCGCTGATCAAACCCGTGAACTAGCATTCGATTTCGAACAAAACCGGGTGACTGTCGGCGAAAACACGTACGAATTTTCTTTCGAAAAAAAGAATGGTCGTTACCTGCTCCGGATCGGAACAAAATTGTATCAAATCGATAACGTTGAAATAGAAAAGCATATAGTTGAATTTACCCTTGACGGCCAGTGGTGCCGGGTTGAGGTTCGAGATGAGCAGGATTTGCTGCTCGACCGCCTCGGTTTTAAGACGGCTGCCGAAATCGGCGAAGGCCAGCTCAACGCCCCGATGCCGGGAAAAATCCTGGAACTCATTGTCAACGAAGGCGATGAGGTTGAACTGGGCGACCCGGTGGCCATCCTTGAGGCGATGAAGATGGAAAATGAGCTAAAAGCGCCCGTAAAGGGCATGGTCACGTCCATCGCCGTCAACGCGGGTGAATCAGTAGAAAAAAACGCATTAATCTTAGAAATAGAAGCTAGTGGATAAATTTGTAATCGAGGGACCAACCCCTCTTCGCGGCAACATCGCAATCAGTGGATCCAAAAACGCCGCCCTCCCCTTAATGGCGGCCGCTCTCCTCGCTGACTCACCAACAACTATTACTAACGTCCCAAAACTCCGGGACATCTATACCTTTAATAATGTAATCCGTGTGACCGGTGCACATGTGGAGTTCGATGAGGATAATAATTGCCTCCATATCGATCCTTCCCACATCAATCACCTGGAAGCACCGTACGAGCTTGTTCGCAAAATGCGCGCCTCTTTTTATATGCTCGGGGCCCTCTTGGGCAAGTTCGGGGAAGCCAAAGTTTCGCTGCCGGGCGGTTGTGCCTGGGGTCCACGACCTGTCGACCTTCACCTGGAAGGGATGAAAACGATGGGTATGGAGATAAACCTCGACAAAGGATATGTGCTGGGGAAAGCCAACGATTCATTGCCGGGCGGCACTTTTACCCTGGACCCAAGCAGTGTGGGTGCCACGGTGAATCTTCTGCTCGCATCGGTGTTAAAGGCGGAAGAATTTACGATTAAAAATGCCGCCGTGGAACCGGATGTGGTATTGCTTGCCAAGACCCTTAACAAGATGGGAGCCAATATCGAGGGGGTCGGCACTGATGTGCTAACGGTTCGAGGCGTCGACAAACTGCAGGGTCTTGAGGTGGATAATGCACCCGACCGCATCGAGACGGGCACCTACATGATAGCCGCGGCGATGCATCCCGAATCGGAGCTCACCATCACCAACGCCAACCCAGTGGATCTCGGCGTTTTTCCCAAAACATTTGAAAAGACCGGGGCACAGATTGAGATAAATGGCTCCGAAATTTTTGTCAAAGCCCCCAAAGAGCTCAGTCCAACCTCCATTCAAACAAAAATATACCCCGGCTTTCCCACCGACCTGCAAGCCCAGTGGGCCACGATGATGACGCAGGCTACCGGGAAATCGATCGTCACCGACACCATCTACTTCGACCGATTCAGCTACGTTCCGGAACTCAACAGGTTGGGTGCCGACCTCCATGTAGATGAAAATTCAGTCACGATAAAAGGACAAACCCCGCTGGAGGGCGCATCAGTTATGAGTACCGATCTAAGGGCCAGTGTCAGCCTGGTATTAGCTGGAATGGTAGCTGAAGGGCGCAGTGATATTCTCCGCATCTATCACCTCGACCGCGGGTATGAGAAACTGGAGGAGAAACTCAATTCGGTAGGTGCTAATATCGTAAGAACAGAACAGGAGGAATAAGTTTAAAAAAATTATATACGGTTAAGTAAGATAAAGCTTACAAATGGAGGAATGATGGTTGTGAAAAAGGAGTTGCAATAACTGATTGATTTTTCCATTTACATTAATAACAAACTAACTGTATATTAATATCAAGTTATTTTTTGTATACGAAGGGTATTCAGAGTTTCAACAATGTTAACGTTGTAATTGCAGGTTTTTTTGATAGCAAAAACCACATTATATAGACTTATTACTAATCTTTTACTTTTTGTAAAACGATTATTGTACACGAGAAGCGTTGACTCTCCTGAAGAATATAACGTAAATCTGCAGTGGACACCCAACTCTGATTGTGGCTACCTGAATAACAGCCACTCGATTAACAAAAATTTTAATGCAGCGGTTGCTGAACCTCCGCTATCGGCAATGAATGTAAGTGTCTTCAAAAATTTAGCAGCAATGATTTTAAACAAATTTATTTACGACTCAACATGCTCGGGGGACAGCAGCCGCGTGAAAAGATTGGAATTCAATGAAAAATCAAATCATCATTCACGCAAAGGGGAAGCAAACCCGAATAGCCCTCCTGGAAGATGGGGATCTTGCGCAACTCTTTATAGAGTCTGAAGAAAATAAACGGACTGTTGGTAACATATACCTCGCAGAGGTTCACAAAGTGATGAGCGGTATTCGAGCCGCTTTCATAGATATGGGTACGCCCAAGGACGCCTTTTTGCACTTTTCTGATGCGGGCGACCATCTGAAGGAATACGTCCAGATGCTCAACGGTCGTAATGCCATACGCAAAAATGTGCGTGATGAGCTTTCCAAGATCAACTTCGACAAGATTTCGAACTATCAAAAGCAGACGTGGGCCGGACGTATCTTAAACCCGGGGCAGCGATTGCTCGTACAGATTGTGAAGGAACCGATCGGTTCCAAAGGACCGCGCGTATCCACAGATATTACAATTGCGGGACGCTTCCTGGTGCTTATCCCGATGGGTGAATATATCGCCGTTTCACGCAAAATAAATAACTACAAAGAGCGGCGGCGGCTTAAAGGTATTGTAGGATCGATGCTGCCCGACGGCTTTGGTGTAATTGTTCGCACGGTGGCAACCGGCCAGGATGAGAAGGCTATCGAAGATGATATGCGTAATGTCCTGAAAAAGTGGGAGCAAATACTCGGGCGACTGGAAGATGCCAAGCCCCCTGCCCTGCTGTACCAGGATCTGAATATGACTGAAAGCCTGATCCGGGACCTTTTCGCCAAGCAGTATGATCGCGTGCTTATCGATGATCCTGAGATGTACAAGGATCTGAAGTCGTATGTGAGCCAGATTGCTCCCCAGATGATACCGAATGTAGAGCTTTACAAGGGACGGGAGCATATCTTCGATTTCATGAAGATTGCCAAAGATGTAGATTCCATCTTCAGCCCGCGGGTACGCATGCCCTCCGGCGGATACCTGATTTTTGAGCAGACCGAGGCGATGTACGTTGTCGATGTAAACTCAGGTCCCTACGCCGCCAAGGAAAAGCAGGAGGACAACTCCCTGAAAACCAACCTGGAGGCTGCGCGCGAGGTAGCCAAGCAGTTGCGGCTGCGCGACATCGGGGGGATCATTGTTGTTGATTTCATTGATCTGAAAAGCGGGAAAAACCGTAAGAAGATCTACGATGAGCTAAAAAAAGAGTTTAAGAAAGACCAGGCAAAAACCAACGTCATCGGCATGAGTGATTTCGGACTGGTTCAGATTACGCGCCAGCGCATCCGTCCGAGCGTGGTAAATTCTGTTTCCAAGGTCTGCCCTATGTGCGGCGGTTCAGGCAACGTGGTGACGCAAAATACGATTGTTGCCGACCTGGATGCCTGGTTGAGCAAGTTTAAGTCCAACACCTCTTACAAATCAGTTGATATCTACATCAACCCGTATCTGAAGGCGTATTTGGACAAAGGCTGGGTAAGCATTCGCATGAAATGGATGCTGAAATATTTTGTTAAGATCAACCTCATTGCCGAAGAATCTATTTCGTTAAATGAATATAAAGTTACGCTGGCGGGATCTGATATCGATATTACGGATGCCGTGATGCGTGACGAGCCTATCGATGAGCTTGTTGCAAGTTCTGATGCTCGACTCCATGAGCTTGATTCTGGAAAGCCAAAACGCGAAAACCTGGATTACTACGATAAAGATGAAGACTCCAGTAAACGAAATGGGCTGCCCCCACGGCCCGGAAGTCAGAAAGCGGAGCAGACCAGGGGCGATTCCAAATCGAAATATTACAAATCTGATTCCTAACAAATTAATTTTATAGAACGAACGCATTTCTAACATATGAGCTTAAGCGAATTGAAAGCGACCACCGTTCTTGGTGTAATGCACAACGGTGAAGTGGCCATAGGCGGCGATGGCCAGGCAACAATGGACAAAACAGTAATGAAGGCTACAGTTACAAAAGTACGCCGTCTATACAACGATAAAATATTGGCCGGATTCGCTGGATCCACCGCCGACGCCTTCACCCTTTTTGAAAAGTTTGAAGAGAAGATCCAGCAGTATAACGGAAACCTGCAACGGGCTGCCGTTGAGATGGCCAAGGAGTGGCGAAAGGATAAATTCCTTAGGAAACTTGAAGCCCTGCTGGTCGTTATGAGTAAAGACAAGGCCCTGCTGATTTCCGGCCAGGGTGACATTATTGAGCCGGATGATCAGATACTGGCTATCGGGAGTGGCGGATCGTATGCACTGGCTGCGGCCCGGGCCCTGAAAACAGATGCAGAAGAATTAACAGCCAGGGAGATCGTTGAAAAATCCCTGCACATTGCAGCCGATATCTGCATTTACACCAATCATAATTTGTCAATTTTAGAAATTGAGGACTAACTGAGTAACATGAAGAAAGTAGTTGAACAACAAAATCTAACACCCCGCCAAATTGTAGGTGAATTGAATAAGTATATCGTGGGGCAAAATGAAGCCAAGCGTTCGGTGGCTATTGCGCTCCGAAACCGCTGGCGCCGTATGAATTCTGATGCCGAAATCAGAGATGAAATTCTTCCAAATAACATCCTGCTTATTGGCCCAACCGGCGTGGGCAAAACCGAAATTGCACGCCGCCTGGCCAAGCTGGCGAACGCTCCTTTTATAAAAGTGGAAGCCTCAAAGTTTACCGAGGTGGGTTATGTAGGACGGGATGTGGAGTCTATGATTCGTGACCTTACTGATATCGCCATCAACATGGTGAAAACCGAGATGCAGGAACGTGTCCAGGAAAAAGCCGAGAAAGCGGTGGAAGATCGCATACTCGATATTCTGATTCCACCGGTTAAAAAGCCATCAAATAATTCTGCTGGCTTTCAATCAGACCAAGACGATTTTAACCCGGAGAATGCCAGTAATGAGGAGCTGAACCAGCGCACGCGGGAAAAATTCCGTGAAAAGCTCCGGAATGGTGAGCTTGATGATCGTACCATCGAAATCGAAGTAAAATCTACCCGCCAGCCGATGATGCAGGTCTTTGGTCCACAGGGCGGCATGGATGAGATGGGCATTAACCTACAGGATATGCTGGGCAACCTTACCGGCGACAAGAAGAAGAAACGGAAAGTTACGGTTGAAGAAGCCAAAGAACTGCTGCTGGATGAAGAAGCGGAGAAACTGATCGACCATGATGCTGCTGTTCAAGAAGCGCTCGAACGCGTTCAAACCCAAGGCATCGTTTTTATTGATGAGATCGATAAAGTGGCGGAAGACTCCAGCAAACAGGGAGGCGGAGGACCTGACGTCAGTCGCCAGGGTGTGCAGCGCGACCTGCTGCCGATCATTGAAGGCAGTTCTGTATCCACAAAGTATGGTATGATTAAAACTGACCACATCCTGTTCATTGGATCCGGGGCGTTCCATGTATCAAAGCCGTCCGATCTTATCCCTGAACTGCAGGGTCGTATGCCGATCCGCGTTGAGCTGAACTCTCTGACGGAGGATGACTTTTTCGACATTTTAACAAAGCCTAAGAATGCGCTGACCAAGCAATACCAGGCGATGCTGCGTTCTGAAGGCGTTGAAATTGAGTTTACTGATGAGGCTGTCCGGGAAGTTGCTTCCATTGCGGCACAAGTCAACGAGCGAATAGAAAATATTGGCGCGCGCCGTTTACATACTATTTTGTCCACCCTGCTGGATGAATTGCTTTTCGCTGTACCCGACGACATCGGCAGCGGAGAACTGACCATCGATAAAGAGTATGTGAACAAACAGCTCGATGACTTGGTTAAGGATAAGGATCTGAGTCACTATATCCTTTAACCTTTCGAGAGGAGTATGAATTCAATTTTTATGGGTCAAATTATCCTTGATAACCCAACAAACTCCTCAGCTGAACGACTCTTGTATAATTTCAGTTGATTTAATGGTAATTTTAGAACTTATTTAAGTATTTAATTTCGCAAAATAGTGGCGTTAATTTTACGTCTGTAGGCGAACACTTTAAATATTTATCAATTTTCATCGTTGAGATATATAAATCTCCAGAAACCTAAGTAGAATCCGATATGAGCATTAAGAAATTTATTGCCCCGCATGCGGCAATTCTCGTTGTTCTGTCCCTTTTTTGGGCCGCAGGCGTTGATTCCGTTATCCAACCCGATGACACTCACCAAGAAAACCTGAAAAAATATATCCAGACCCAACGCCGGATTGTAGACAATTATGTTGAAAAGGTGGATATAGCCAAGCTGTACAGGAACAGTATTCGGGGGCTGGTCAAAAATTTGACTGACAGTACACTAAATATTGACGGCACACCACTGGATACGACGGCACTTTCCAGTGTAAATATCGAAGACCTCGGGCAATCACTGAGAAAATTTGAAGATGCTTATCTCTACCTGGCTAATAACAGCCCGGACGAAAATATGACGGCACGAACTGAGGATGCACTGCGGCAGATGTTTAAGTCGCTTGATCCCCATTCCGTCTACATTGAGCCGGAGACCAACGAACAGGTCCAGGAAGAGTTTGCCGGCAAATTCCAGGGTATCGGCATTCAGTTTAATATTCCACAGGATACCATTACTGTAATTACGGCAATTTCTGGTGGGCCCAGTGATAAACTCGGGATTCGATCGGGCGATCGGATTATCAAAATTAACGGCAAAAGTGCCATCGGATTTGAGAACAAAGATGTATTGCGGTCACTTCGTGGAGAAAAAGGAACCAAAGTGGATGTTACAATCAAGCGCCCACATATTGAGGAACCGCTCAATTTTACTATTACCCGCGACGATATCCCCCTCTACACGGTAGACACCTCCTACATGCTGGATGAAGAAACCGGGTATATCAAAATAAATCGCTTTGCTGCCACTACGCACGAGGAGTTTATGGAGGCGATGAAATCACTTGATGACAAGGGAATGAAGCGATTAGTGCTGGATCTTCGGAGCAATCCCGGTGGATATCTGGGACAGGCAATTGCCATGGCGGAAGAATTCTTCCCTAAGGGAACGGAGCTTGTTTCAACCAAAAGTCGTCACACCCGTTTCACAAGTTCCTACAGTTCCCGGCGTGATGGCTATTTTAAAGATAAACCACTCATTGTCTTGGTTAATGAAGGTTCAGCCTCGGCAAGTGAAATTGTAAGTGGTGCTATCCAGGATCATGACCGTGGACTTATCGTCGGGCAGCGCACTTTTGGTAAAGGACTGGTGCAGCAGCAGTATGAGCTTGTTGACTCCAGCAGTATCCGCGTTACAATATCACGTTATTACACGCCATCCGGGCGATTGATTCAAAAACCGTATTCCAAGTCAGGGCGGGAAGCGTATGCCTATGAAGTGGTTCATCGCTCCGACGATGCTTTTACTGACAAGATGGAATTTATCTCGGATGTGCCCGACTCATTGAAATTTAACACGGATGCCGGGCGTACGGTATATGGTGGTGGTGGAATTGTGCCCGATCATATTGTCCAGGAAGATACGACACAATCGGCAGCAGTAGTGAATTTCATGCGCCGCAAGCAGGTTGGGTTTGACTTCGTTCGGAACTATCTGGATCACAATGGTAATGCATTCCGGGAGCAGTGGGAAGAAAACTACGACCTCTTCCGAGAAGAGTTTACATGGAGCGAGGCTCAAATTGATGAGTTTAAAAAGGATATGATCAATAATAATCTGGTGATAAAGAAGGGAATCTCTGAGCCTGAATTTAAATCAGATTCACTCTTTATCCCCGAGGGCCATTTTGAAGAAATCGAATGGATGCCCCGCGGCTTTATGAAGGCTGAACTGGCACGCCAGGTTTGGGGACTGAAGGCATATCATCCCGTCATCAATGACGTATTTGATGATGTGTTGAAAAAAGCTACCGACTTGTGGGATGAGGTTCAGGCCCTTGAAGAATATGCTGCCAACCATACCAGGATGCGAGAAAGCGGCTAATCAATTATATGTGAACTTGGAGGCCCTGACCTTCTGAAGTGCGTGATCTGCCCTGCAGGTCGCGCATTTTTTATTGATCTCAATTTGAGAAATTTGAGGTGATCTTAGGGCTAAAGAAACTGGCTCAAAAATGCGGTAACTGCTGTTTCCGCGCGTAAGCGATGGCTGCCCAGCGATACTATTTCGGAGTCCCTGTTTTTTAGCAATGTGATCTCATCCTCGGAAAATCCTCCCTCGGGTCCAACAAAAAGCACCAGTTCTCCACTGTCTTTCAGCACTCCCGGGACGCCTGTCTCCCCTTCTTTTTTTTCATGTGCAACCAGTAGCTTAGCATCTTTGTACTTGTCGATGAGATTCGATAATGAGGGCACAACAGTCACAGGCGGCAGGTAAGCTCGCAAGCTCTGTTTCATTGCTGAAAGCACGGTGGACTCCAGGCGATCCATCCTCACATTTTCTTTGACCGTGTGCTCACTTCTGAAGAGGACGATTTCACTCGCGCCGAGCTCTACTGCTTTTTCCACAGCAAACTCCAGGCGATCTCGCTTTTTAATGATTCCCAGGGCCAATGCCAGCCTGGGATCACGTCGCGGCTTTTTTTCAAAATTCTGAACCGTTACCTGGATGGAGTCACGTAAAATTCTGCTGATAATTCCTTCGTACCAGCCTCCCTGACCATCCACTACGGTAATAGCATCCTCTTCCCGATAGCGCAGCACTTTGGACACATGGGTGGCTTCCTGTCCCAGAAGCTCAATTTGATTACCTCTAATCTGGTTCGGGGGAGCATAAAAAATATTCATAGGAAAGCTTCTGCTATTCAGTTCTCAGTAAGATAAGCCCCCGGCTCGAAGACAGTTTGACCGGTCTCAAACATCATCTCAATGTACGGAACACAAAACTTGCACTGGCAGCTGCAATACTGTTCGGCTTGCAGTTCCTCGATGCTGGAAATCCCCCTTTCCTGGCTGTAATCTTTGATCTCTTGAAAAGTTCGATCGTGACAAATACATTTTTTGACGCTGTACTTACTCATCTTCCTGCTTGAAATGTTTGCCTAGCTTTAATCCCTGTCCCTGGTAATTACTTTTAATCTCAGTACCGTAGACGAATTCGGGAATTTCAGTATTGGGTTCAAATTTCATGCTGCAGAAGGTCTGGCCGTCTTCGATCAAAAACGGAACGTCGTGAGACCGAACCTCGAGTACAGCCCTTGCCCCGCCTGCTTCTGCCGAGCCTCCGAAGCCACTGTCAAAAAAGCCGGCATAATGCGTGCGCAGCTCTCCCGAACCGGTGTCATAGGCGATCATCTCTGCCGCCAGGTGTGTGGGAATGCGGCAACGCTCTTTGGAGGCAAAGATATAGAACGCTTCCGGCTCAAGGATCAGGTGGTCGTCCTTTTGATAGTAAATCGGTTCCCAAAAATCCTCAACGCTGTAGTGGTTCACATTCTCCAGGTTAATCAGGTCGCGGTGCTTTTTGGCTTTATATCCTACAATCTGCCCTTCATCCCCATGCAGATTCACACTCATGAAGAGGCCGTTGCTGACCTTGATCTCATCCATCGGAATGGCATCTCCCTGTTCATCAAAAAGGAGCGGGTCAGAGTGATGGGTACGCAAGATATCCTGGTCGGAAAGAAGCGTGTAGCCGTGGCGGATGCGCAGCTGGTTCAACCGCTGCCCGGTCCGCACCTGGATAGGAAACGATTTGGGAACAACCTCCAGGTACAGGTTGCCGCTGTAGCCCGAGCGTATCTCCTCAAAGCGGTGTGAATGGTCTGTAATAACGCGGGTAAAAATATCGAGGCGACCCGTAGTACTCTTGGGATTGGCCTTAGCCGTGAGGTGCTCGTCAGATACAATTTTAATAGGGTCAGAGACCTCTTCCCCATCGAAAAGCGTCTTTTGAGGAGGCACATGGCCCGGCAGGTGGAGCTGCTCTAGAAGGGGAATAATGTAAACGCAATTGGGCTCCAGGACGGCCCCGTCTTCTATGGAAAACTCGTACTGCTTGAGCTTGTCCACCTTGCTCTGTACGGTCTCATCCTCGGGCAAAAAGCTACAGCGCACCCGGTAGGCTTTCGCCCCCAGCCGGAGATCAATAGAGTTGGGTTGAAACTGGTTATCCTGCAGCGGGTAGTTGGAATCGCTGCGGATGATCCCCGCCTTGGCCAATTTACGTAATTTCTGGACCGGTAAAATGCCCTTGGTCCGCAAAAAAACTTCTTCTATCTCTTTCGTCATCCGATCTGTTTACTCGTCATTATTTATTTATAATTTTTGTCGGCACTGCTGATTTCTTTAGTGCCACGTATTAGTCGGAAGTACACTCCCTCCCAACACGCCGGTAATTATTTGTGAGTGGTTATTCGTTATTTAGCATTACCTTGATAACTGATCACTAACACACTGTTCATTGATATTGCCTACTTCGGCTCGGCACCCGCCATCTCATGAATTTTGAGCCACTCTTCCTCAGTTACCGGTGTTATTGACAGACGGTATCGATTCAGGATCACCATATCCTGCAATGACGGCTCCTCTTTAATAGCATCACGGGTCACCGGGTTCTCAAATTTTTGTACAAATTTAACATCCACCAGCTCCCAGGTCGGATCCTCTTCACTGCTTTTTTCATCAAAATACTTGGAGTCGGGATCAAACTGGGTGGGATCGGGATACGGCTCACTGGCCACTTCCATGCTTCCCACAATCACCGGTGGACGAACATTCGAATGGTAAAACAAAATACCATCACCGGTTTCCATCTCATCCTTCATAAAATTACGCGCCTGGTAATTTCGGATGCCATCCCACGGCTCCACCCCGTCGCGTTCGAGGTCATCAATGCTGTAAGCGTCCGGTTCCGACTTCATTAGCCAATAATTGCGTTTACTCATTTTTTCTATGAATTTTGATTCAAACTTTCCGCTTTTTAACAAGTACCTGAATATAGAATACTGCAGCCAGAATTCAGAATAATCTGGTAGTGTATTCTCCAATTTTTCTGAACACTATTATGGACATTCTTTTTTGGAGCGGTGGCAAAGATTCATACCTGGCCCTTGAATTTTATGACCGGGAAATAGGGAAAAAAGAGGATCTGGCTCTGCTTACTACGTATGAAGAGGAATCTAAACATGTACCCCACCAGGAACTCCCACTCAAAAATATCAGGCGCCAGGCAAAACATCTCGGCTTGTCCTTGATTGAAGTGCCCCTCCCTCGAGCTTGTCCTAATGAAACCTACCTGGAAAAAGTAAAGGAAGCCTTAACTGAACAACAACAGCTGGTTGAACGCTTGGTTTTTGGAGACTGGCATCTGCAGGATATCCGGGAGTGGCGGGAGCAGGTGTTCGGAGAAATGGGCTATCGATGCCTGTTCCCCATCTGGGAAAAAAGCCTGCATGACCTGCTGCCTGTTCTTTTGTTGAAGCCGGTACAGATTAAAATCAGTGCTGTTAAAGGGGAATTCCAGAAATATATCAAAGTCGGAGAGGCATATGACCAGGCTTTTGTACGCACCCTGCCCAAAGAGATCGATCCAATGGGAGAAAACGGGGAGTTTCACACCGAGGTTATGTTTGAGGATTTGAGTAAACGCGTTGTATAGAAGCATGTGCGACGCACTTCCGAAGTGCGTCGCACGTCATCTTTTTCTATTTCTTAAACCGGTCTACATACCAGAGGACCGTTTCCCGCAGCTTCTCTTCAAAATTATCGCTCGATTCCCACCCAAGTTCTGTCCTTATCTTCGTGGTATCGATCGCATAACGATAGTCATGCCCCAGTCGGTCAGTCACAAATTCAATCAGGTTTTGGTAATCTCCGTCGGGTCCTTCGCCCAACTCTTCATTTAGAATGTGGCATATATTCTTAACCAGGTCTATATTTTTCCACTCGTTGTCGCCGCCGATGCAGTAGGTTTCCCCGGCTTTTCCCTCCTGAAACACCAAGTCCAGCGCCCGGCAGTGCTCCTGTACATACAGCCAATCCCGCACATTTTCTCCCTTGCCGTAAACCGGGATCTTGTCATGGTTGATTGCACTGCGGATGACGGTGGGAATAAGCTTCTCATCATGCTGGAATCGACCAAAATTGTTGGAGCAGTTGGTCGTTACAACATTCATTCCGTAGGTATGATGATAGGCACGAACCAGGAAATCACTGCTTGCTTTTGAAGCAGAGTAGGGTGAATTGGGAGCATAAGGTGTATTTTCAGAGAACTTTCCCTCCTCCCCCAGTTCGCCATATACCTCATCAGTGGAAACGTGCAAAAAACGGTTCTTCTTTAGTCCACCCTCCTTTTTATCCCAAAGCTGTTTACACTCTTCCAGCAGGTTGAATGTGCCCACAACATTGGAGAGCACGAACGGTTCCGGACCGGTTATGGAATTGTCTACATGCGACTCTGCCGCCAGGTGAAAAACGCCCTGGGGATCAAACTTATCAAGGATATCGCGCACCGCTTCGCGATCAACCAGATCCACCTTTTTGAAAAGGTACCGATTGGACTGTTTAATCGAATTTAAACGACTTGGATCGGAGGCGTAGGTCAGCTTGTCGATGTTAAGAAGTTGGTATTCAGGATATTTTTCGTAGAGATGCAGAACCAGGTTTGAACCTATAAATCCCGCTCCACCGGTGATAAGAATTCTCATGATGTGTACTCAAAAAGATCTTGATTTGAAATTTCACTTAGTTTTGGCTGCTGCTGATCCTTCTCAGAAACAATGGGATCGGTAACCTGCCAGTCTATACCGAGCTCTGGATCATTCCAGAAAAGCCCTCTCTCTGCATCGGGATTATAGTAGGAAGAACATTTGTAAGAAACCAGCGTATTATCCTCAAGCACCGCGTATCCATGGGCAAAGCCGGTTGGGATGCAGAGCTGATGCTTGTTTTTGCCCGACAATATGGCCGAAACATGTTCGCCGAATGTCGGTGATCCCTTTCGAAGGTCCACCGCCACATCCAATATCTTTCCCTTCGGCACCATCAACAGCTTTGCCTGCTGATCACGAATTTGGTAGTGAAGTCCCCGGACAACCCCCTTTTGGGAAGCCGACATGTTATCCTGCACAAAATCCACATTGATACCCTGCTCCTTATAATGACTTTTGCGATAGGTCTCCAGGAAAAAACCCCTGGCATCTTCGAACACTTTCGGTTTGATTAAAATAACATCTGGGATATTCGTAGGGATAAACTCCATAAAATATTAGTCCGCTTTAAGTTGATTTAACAAGCGCTGCAGCCCCTGTTCCCAGCTCACAATCTTTGCACCCTTTACCCGGGCTAATTTATCAGTACTCAACTTTGAAAAAGAGGGTCGGGTCGCCACAGTTTCAAAAGCATCGGAAGTTACAGCATTTACTTGAATATCTTTACCCATTATTTCAAATATTCGGCAGGCAAATTCATGCCAGTTGGTAATGCCTTTCGACGTCACATTGAACGTGCCCTCACTGTTTTCTTTCAGTAGAATCATGCTATTTTCTACCACATTTTCAGTAAAAGAGGGACTTCCCCACTGGTCATTTACCACATCCAGTTCGTCTCGTTCTCCAGCCAACTTCAGCATTGTTTTGACAAAATTTCCACCGAACTGCCCGCACAGCCATGAAACACGAATAATCAGGTGTGCTGCCCCCGACTGCCGGATCGCCTGCTCCCCTTTCAACTTCGTAGCGCCATACCAGTTAACGGGAGAGGTCTGGTGATCCTCTGGGTATCCACCCGGGAAACGCTGTCGGTCTTCCTTCCTTCCGGGAAACACATAGTCTGTGGAGTAGTGAACCAGCTTGATATCCCGGGACCTGCACATTTCAGCAAGTTGCCTGACCGCACTGCAGTTTATCTTTTCCGCTATTTCTTTCCGTTTTTCAGCTTCATCTACACGGGTATAGGCGGCACAGTTGACCACTACATCCGGTTTTTCACCCTCAATCACCTCAAGCATGGAAGAACGATCGGTTATATCAAGCTGAGCTGAATTAAATCCCCTAACGTAATCAAATGTGGACGATTCAGACTCATTCAGCTTTTTTATCCATTCCCGGCCAAGCTGTCCGCTGGCCCCCAAAACAATACACCTCATAAATCACAGTACATTTAAGATTGCCTCTTGCCTCCCGATACTAATAAACAGAGGAGGATATAACAGAACTACTAAGTAGTGAAAGTTTGCTTACAACAATAAGGTACAATTTCATCCCAAACGAAAAAAAATCCGGGAAACATTAGAATTCATTTAATGGCCCTCAGAAGTATTACACAATCTTATTATTGCTGTTATCTTCACCAGATTTAAATATATTCGGGGCGGTCAATTTGCAAGCGGGAATAGAATCTGCGGTACCATGTTCAACAAGCGGAACAAATCAGATGGCTTTTCCAAAGCTCCAAGACCGGCCGTGATAGTGTCCTTCTTGGCGGCCTGTTTTATTCTTATTTCGTTTGTGGAACCGGCCGCGGCCCAAAGTGCCACATGGACTGGAAATGCCCCAAATTCCGACTGGAACGATCCTACCAACTGGTCATCCAGCAGTGTTCCCGGTCCGGGCTACTCAGTGACCATCAGCCCCTCAAATGGCAATCCCTACCCTGTAATCTCCAATCAAGATGTGACGATAGCCAGCCTCACTATTTCCAACTGGAGCGGCGGCGAACTTACCGTTAGTAATAGCAAAACGTTGACCATCACCAACGGGTTGACCATGAACGGTGGCAGCAAGCTCTATATCAATACCGGTGGCAACGTATATCTTTCCGGTGGCAATTTCAGCATGTCATACAATAATTCAGTTATCGACATGAACTCCGGCAGCTTTACAAGTGATGTGGATATTGAAATCAAAGGCGATGGATTCAACGCGGGATCGGGAACCGTCACTGTAAATGCTAATTTCAACCTGCCCTCGGGCAAGGAATTTAATGTAGAAACCGCCACAGTCACTGTCACGAACACCGCCGAAATTAATGGTACCTTCAATGGAGATGACGGCAACACCATGTTTCAAAATACGGCAGAGATACAAAGTGGAGGTGTTGTCAATTTAGATACCGGGACCATCACGTTTAACGGGAGCACTTATGTGCGCAACAATGGTACGCTGAATATGGGCTCAGGCACAGTAAATCTAAATGCGGGCCTGACAGTAGAAAGTGACGGTAATGTTTATGTGCAGAATGGCTCCCTGGATGTTCAAGGAGATGCCGACTTCCAGAATAACGGCAACCTGTCTGTTGACAACGGCAGTGTTAATGTTACCGGAGATGCCACCCTGCAAAACGGCGGGAGCTTCACCTTAACCAACGGCTCAATGAACATTGGGGGTAATGCCTCATTCACCAACGGGGGTACCGTGGATGCAGGAAATTCCCAAATCGAGCTTAAGGGTGATATGACGGTACAAAACGGCGGTGATTTCGATCCGGGAACCAGTACGGTCACCTTCAGCGGAGATGGCAAACAGACGATAAATGCCGGCAATAATGATGTTGAATTTTATAATGTGGTAGTCAAGTCGGGCTCCTCCGTTCAAACCGATGGGTCCAGTGGAAATACTATTATTATCGAAAATAATATGTCGGTTGAAGAGGATGGACAGGTGGACGTGCAGGGTAACGACAATATCGATGTGCGGGGCGACCTCGACAACCAGGGAGATGTGCAAAGTGAGGAACCGTTTGTCTATGCAATTTCAACTCCATCCACTACTGAAGTGCTTGTAACCTTCGACCAGCCCATGGATGAGGCAAGCACTGGCAACGCATCCAACTATTCTATCGACAACGGGGTTACGATCTCTGGTGCAACATTCCACGCCAATGACTCTACGGTGACGCTTCATGTCTCCCCATTGAGTGATAATGTGGAATACACGCTGTCGGTTTCCCAGAATGTTAAATCAGAAGACGGTGGTAAAATGTCCAACAACCATACCAAACGTTTTCACCTGATGGTGGATGCAACCTACTACAGCAGAGCCAGCGGCGACTGGGATGATCCCGACTCATGGTCAACGGAAAGTCATGCCGGTGCCGCCGCCAGTGCCATACCCAATGCCCAGGACGATGAGGAAGTGATCATCGCTAATGGCCACACGATCACACTTGGTTCAACCCAGGACATTTCCAATATGGCCGAGCTGACAATTAACGGAGCCGGTACGCTGGAAATCGCAAGCGGCGATACACTGACCCTGGGGCAACTAACGATCAGCGGTTCGGGAACATTCGACCTGCAGGGTGGGGGAACGCTAAAAATTGGTTCCCCGAACGGAATTGAGGCAGAAGGTTCCAATGAGGGCAATATCCAGACCTCCACAAGAAATTACAGCTCTTCCGCGAACTACATCTACAATGGCAATGGCCAGCAAAAAACCGGTTCAGGACTACCCGTCACGGTGAAGGATCTTCGCATCAATAGTGTATACGGCGTTGAAGTCCAGGACAACCTGCGAACCAACGGTACCCTCTACCCGACCGACGGGCCGTTAATCTTTCCTTCGGGCAAGCAATTAATTGCCAACAACAGATCGATCGGCAACGGGGATCTCATTTTCAACCGGGTTATTTCGGGTAACCAGGGATGGAGAGCACTTTCGTCTCCTATCGCTTCTACCTACCGGGATCTGCTCGACAGCACTGTGACCCAGGGATATACCAACTCACAGTTTGGACTCCAGGATGGCAATCAAAACTCCCTTCAAACGAATGTGTTATACTACCTGGAGGATGTCGCCGGAACCGACAACCAGCACTGGCGTGCCCCTGGCGATGCTACGAATAGCCTAACGGCAGGACAGGGAATGTTTGTCTACTTTTTTGGTTCTGTACCTGAAGATAACCGGTACAACAACGCCCTGCCCGATACCCTGACGGTACGGGGACAAGAGTTCACGGGCTCCGGCGGCGATGTGTCATTTGATGTAACCCGAACGGATATTGAACTTGAGAATACATTTACGACCAATGCGGATTCCGGGTGGAACCTGGTGGGAAATCCGTTTGCCTCTGCCATCGACTGGGACGACAATACCCACTGGACCAAAACCAATATGGACAACACCATTTATGTCTGGGATCCCTCGACCGGGTCATACAAAACCTGGAATGGGAACACCGGCAGCCTGGGCAGTGGACTGATTCCACCATTCCAGGCATTCTGGGTAAAGGCTAATGGAAGCAATCCTGCTTTAACCGTGAATGAGGAGGCCAAGACGTTTGGCGGAAATTTTGTTGGGAAGCATATCTACCCTGACAACCCGAGAATTGCATTTAATCTCTCGCACAAGAACCGGAGTTCGAATCTGTTTGTTTCTTTTACGCAAGATGCCCGGCGTGGAAAAGATCCCGGTGACGCTTTTTGCCTGCTCCCCCCTCCCGATGTTTCCTCTTACCTGCAGCTTTATTCACTGGATGAAGATGGTAACCGGTACTCTATCAATACGGTTCCACGGGAATTTGGAGCATCTTACGAAATCCCGTTGCACGCACAGTTCGTTCAATTAGCTAACTCAGATAAAAATGCAGGGGATCAACAGGTAACCCTGTCGTGGCCCAGCGTAGAGCAGATTCCCAGCTCCTGGACTATCACACTGACCGACGGGGCAACAAATAAAAAAATCGATATCTCGCAACAATCCAGCTACGCGTTCCGCCTGCCCCCCTCCAAACAAAAAGGAAAAATGCAGAAGAGTGGCAAGCGTAAATCCTATAAAATTCTGACGCGCGTCTCTCCTGACCAGGCCCGGTTTATCCTAACGGTTAATCCCGGGACAGAAGGAGCCGCGCTGCCCTCCGAGGTTTCGTTGCAACAAAATTATCCCAACCCATTTAATCCCAGCACCACCATCCAGTTCAACCTGCCGATACAGAGCGAGGTAAGTCTGACCATTTATGACATGCTGGGCCGGGAGGTTGCCACACTTATCAATCAACAATCCTACAGTGCCGGCCAACACTCTGTTAACTGGAATGCCTCGGGTTATCCCAGCGGTGTTTACTTCTACCGACTCACCACTCCTGAAGGGACATTTACAAAAAAGCTTACGCTTATAAAATAGGGCTTCCGTGTTTTGCTGTTGAGCTGTTGACTTATTGTGGCGTCGAATACAAGTCGAAGGTCCTAAAGTCCTAAAGTCTAAAGTCAGAAAGTCTAAAGCACCTCCCTCCACCCTTCGAAACTTTTTCTTGGGTAAAGTGCCGGAACTGTAGCGTTCAGAAACCATTTCTGTCTGAGTTCCGCGTATCTCAGCGGAGCGAGTTAAATGGTTTTAGTGGAGGCAGAGCGAACGCAGCGACAATTTACTCCAGCGGTGATTTTTTTGATAGACAGTTCGCTAGTCCGCCCACCGGCGGATTTTTTTCACTGAAAAAATGAATGCCATAACGGGAATAAACCTCCAAAAAGATGATTGCCTCCCGGTAGCCTATCTCACATTCTCTATCCCTCAAGCATCTCCTGATTGAGTATACTGCTCCGCCTATTGGTGCTTATAACTCCTGGGTGTATGATATTAGTATATCATGGTGTGTGATATGACTATATCATGAGGTCCGATATGGTAATATCATACTCTGCGATATAGTAATATCATGCAGCACGATATAGTAATATCACGGTGCTCGATATAATAATATCGTATCGCCTGATATGTTCATATCAGGCAGACGATGAAGTAAGTGCAGAGAGGCTGTAGTTAACGGAACCGGGAAACGGAGCAGGTAAGGGAATACCCACGATCCGGGGCGGTTCCCAATCCCCGGTCTTCTATTCCCCATTAAGAGGGCTTTGCAAAACCCTATGTCATTGCGAACCGTGTCCGACTACTGGCGTGATGGAGCGAATGAAATGATCCCGACAGCTGTCGGGAGGCAATCTCCCCTCGTGTGGGGATCGCCACGCCCCGAAATCCGCCAGCTGGCGGACGCGATGACAATTTCACATGGTGTGGTTCTGCAAAGGCCTCATTAAACCATTCTAATTTAATATTTGTTAATAATTGCGCATCTGTAACATTTTGATGATTATCTTCACGGCAACGGCTTGATATATCAACATATAGTATCATCTATGGGATCTGTAAAAAAGTGGGCTGTTGGTCTCCCGCTACTCATATTATTTTTAACCGCCTCTGTGCCCCATTTATATGGGCAGACAGCAGATGTGATCAAAGCATCTGGTGGAACGGGTCTTTCCATCGACTCGGTAGCTACCCAGGGGTTCTCTCCGCTTGACGGTCCCACGATACGAGAAACAGCCTCTGGACAACTTGCCCAGGGTGGCACTATTGTTCTAACCCTGCCCAGCGGTTTCGTTTGGAATGATGCAATGACATCAGGCGATATCACCATTACCATTACCCCTACCGGTGCGGCCAACACCAAACTTGCAGTTAGTTTCTCCTCTATAACAGCACAGGAAGCCACCTTTACGGTAGACACTGAAAGTCAAACACAGGGAAACGGACAGGGGCCGGGCCGCGTAGAGATCCAGGGATTGGAGCTGCGCCCAAGTACAACTGACGTCCCCACAACGGGCCAGATCAGCAATACCGGGACCACCGGGCCCGACGTCAACTATGGCGATCTTAGTACGGCTGTGGGAGCAATAAGCCAGGTAAGAGTTGAAACCGCCTCTGACGGCAGCGGACAGGTTGTACCCAGCCAGGATATTTTTGCGGGAGAGTCGATAACCGTCTACTCCATTGCCCGCGACGTCGGCGACAATTTCATCGAAAATATAGCGCTGGATAGTGAGGGAGACTGGAGCGTCATTAACAGCACGGGCGATGTGCAACAAACAGCAAGCTCCGCCGACCTTAAGAGTGCGACTTTCTCCTCTCAACAAACCGGGACAGCAGAGATACAGGCCTCCTACAGCGGGACCACCTCTACTCCCTCAGGAACGATCACCGTTCTACCGAGGTCAGCTGATGAAATGATCATCAACACGCAGCCCTCCGGGAGTGCCACGGCAGGTAGCGCTTTTGCTACGCAGCCCGTAATATTTCTCCAGGATCAGTTCGGTAATAAAGTAACCACCGATAATTCCACGCAGGTTACCGCAAGCATTAACTCCGGGGACGGCAGCCTCTCCGGCACACTCACGCAGACTGCATCAGGTGGTGAGATCACCTTTACCGATCTCTATGCGACGATTGCCGACACAATTACACTGCGATTTGAAAGTAGCGGTATGACCTCGAAAATATCCAACCAGGTGATCGTAGATCCCACGGCTGCATCCGACCTGTCTTTTGCACAACAGCCCACGAATACCGCTCAGGGCGGCACCATCACCCCGGCTGTCACGCTGCAGTTGTTGGATGAGTATGGCAACAAAGTACAAACAAGTGGAACCACCGTTACCATTGACAATGAACCATTTTTAGATGGCAGTTCGACGCTCTCTGGAACCACCGACGCCGATGGAATCGCTACCTTTGGCAACCTGAATCTAACCGCCAGTGCCACCCTGGGTGAAGCACAGCTAACCAGCCAATTCAGTGGCATCTCTTCACCCGTGTTGAGCAATACCTTCCTGATCATAAGCGCTGATGCACTTGCCCGGTACGAAATTACCGCTCCCGATGGAACCGACATCGGGCAGCAGCAGGCTGGCACCCCCTTTGATATACAGATAACGGCCAGGGATGGTAATGGCGACATCAAAACGGATTTTACCGGCACTGTTGAGGTTATGGCCGATGCCACCATCCTATTACAGGGTTCAGAAGTCTCCAGTTTTACGACCGATAACTTCCAAAGCGGGGTGCTTGATACTGCCATCACGCTCACCTCATCTGGCTCAACCCGCATATATGCCGATCAGTCACAGGATATTTCCGGGCAGAGTAATAGTTTTAGCGTCACTCCTTCGGCAACCATCGGCCTCTCTGCTTCAACTATTACCGCCGATCCGACCAGTATTACAGCGGATGGCACCAGCACATCTACCATTACCGTGCAGCTCAAAGACGAGTACGGCAACAACCTGACCAGTGGTGGAGAAACGGTGGAATTGTCGACGACGGCAGGGACATTTCCAGGAGGTGGAACTACTACAACAGCAACCGACCAGGGCGATGGTACCTACACCGCGGTGTTGACATCATCAACCACGGCTGGCGTAACTGCGACTATTACCGGTACGGTCAATTCACAAAATCTTTCAGATGATGCGACTGTTAATTTTGAAGCCGGTGAAGTTACTAGCTTCGCGATCTCACTACCCCAGTCCGGCGGCACTCCAGCCACTCAAACTGCGGGCGTGCCGTTTGATATTGATGTTCAGGCCGTTGACGGGCAAGGCAACGTGGTGCCGACCTTTGACGGTTCTGTAACATTCACTACCAACTCAGTACTTAACGCGGGAGGCACGGCCAGCTTTGCAAATGGTGAGCTGCTTAATCACACGATTGAATTGACCAAAGCGGACTCCAACGCCACGCTTACCGTCACTGCTGACGACCTCTTTGAGGTTTCGGGAACCAGCAGCTCATTTATCATTATTGCCAACAGCCCTGATGCATCAACATCCCAGCTTACCGCCTCACCAGACGTGCTTCAAAACGCTACGGCCTCCGAAGCAGTAATTACGATCATTCTCAGGGATCAATACCAAAACAGAGTGTACCAACAGACACCGGTATCTCTGAGCCTGGAACAGCTTGAGCTCAACGGTTCCCCTTCAAGCGGGTCGCCGGATGCTTCATTGGCGAATGGAAGTAATATCCCTTTTAGCGCTTCGCAGGGGCTTTATCGAGACACGCTGATAGCTACAAATACCGTAGAACTTGTTGAAATCTCAGCTACATTCGGCTCCTCTCCCACCCATATAAATCAAACGGCCACCGTCGATATCGTTGTACCCAATACCTGGGAGGGCGATGCCACTGGCCCCGGAACCGTAGCTACCGACTGGACCAATGCTGAAAACTGGTCCCAGGGAACCGTTCCCGGAAGCGAAGATTTTGTTGTTATTCCCAATGTGACCGACTTGCCGGTGCTTGACCTAAACATAAGCGTTGGGAGCTTTGAGGTACAGGCCGGTGCAAATGTCACGCTCTACGGTGGAAATGCGATTACTGTTTCTGGAAATACCACCATAGATGGGACACTGAATATTGAAGATAATACGGAGATCACGGTGGGCGGAAACTTTGTGGGATCAGGGAGCTTTACGGCCGGCGCCTCAACATCGATCGATATTGCAGGAGACATTTCGCTGGGCACCTTTTTGGCTCGTACAACGAACTCTCAAATCACGCTAAACGGCAGTACGCCCCAGACCATATCGACAACAGACTTTCTGGCGCAAAACCTGAATATTAAAAACAGTGTGAATGCGGACGCCAGCAATGACCTAATCGACACCGCAGTACTGACAATTGACACAGACCAAACTTTTGAGCTCAATACGGGAGCTAATGACACTCTTGATGTAGGCCAAAAAATACAGGGAGGTGGAACCCTGCTCATAAATGACAACGCCCTGGTGCTGGGTGGTAACACCGATCTGACAAATATCGATGCCAGCCAGGGAACCGTTATTTTCGGCGTTCGATTGGGCCAGGATCCAACCGCAGCCAACCTGTCGCAACAACAGATCCTGAACCTGAGCCAGATGAAAAATACGGTCATTAATAATGATCACGGGGTGCGGACATTTGAAGATATCATCGTTGATGGTACACTAACCCTGGAGAACGGCAACCTCATTATCAATTCAGGGAAAAGCCTTATCGCACCAAACCAGGTTTATAACAACGGTACACTCCAAATCCGAAGGGCGATCAGCGGTCAATCGGGGTGGCGTATGATGAGCGCCCCCATTAACACCAGCTTTTCAGATCTCTTCGATGAGCTTACAGTACAGGGTATCACAGGATCCGACTATCCCACCCGACAGCCGAACCTGCTGTACTATAACGAGACGATCTCCGGTACGGATAACCAGCGCTGGCGTGCCCCTGCTGATATCAGCAATACCGTGCAGGGCTCCAACCCCGATTCGCTGGGACGCGGTTATTTCTTTTACGTTTTTGGAGATGTCAGCGGTGATTCTGACTACAACGACTCAATCCCTGTAACATTGAATATCAGCGGCCAGGAATACCAGTATTCAAGCAACTCCTTTAACTTTTCCTCGGTCACCTATACCGCAGAAGCCGACACCGGCTGGAACCTTGTGGGTAATCCCTGGGCGGCTAGCCTTGACTGGGACGCCAGCGGCTGGACAAAAACCAACATGGACAATGTTATTTATGTCTGGGATACCTCCACCAACACCTACAAAACCTGGAACGGGATCGACGGATCCCTGCGGAACGGTCTTATCCAGCCTTTCCAGGCGTTCTGGGTGAAGGCAAATGGAGACGGCACCCCAACCCTTTCGGTGGACAAGTCGGTAAAAACAACCGGGGGTACATTCAAGGGAAAAGAAGGCAAACGGCCGGCTTCGATTGCATTCCTCCTTGAGGCCGATACCCTGCAGCAGTCGACCCATATCACCCTCTCCCCTGACGGCAAAACGGGCAAAGACAAACGTGATGCGTTTCGCCTGTTGCCATTTGAAACAGATACATACCTCGAGCTCTTTACCACACTCGAAAACGGAACTGAGCTGGCGATCAACAACCTGTCGCGAAGTTTCGGCAAAGAGATTACCATTCCCCTGCACTTGGGGGGCTTTAAAGATGGAGAGCCCATAAATGGAGAATATACCCTCTCGTGGCCCAATGTCGGTGAGGTCCCCGACGCATGGACGATTATCCTGGAGGACCATCAGACAGGCAAAAAAATTGATCTGAGGAAAAACTCCTTCTACAGTTTTGACTTCGCACAGGCAAAATCAAAAGCGCCAATACAAAATAGCATGGAAAGCTTTCAGCTCGTGAACGCCCCTGTCCCAGGCAAAGCACGTGCTGGCAACGATGCCCGCTTTTCCATTAGTATCAACCCCGGTGCCGATGCTGAAGGACTGCCCGATGAGTATGCCCTTCGCAACAACTACCCGAATCCCTTTATGGATTACACGAACGTCGTTTTTGACACCCCGATTGAAGGCCATGTTCAAATTACAATCTACGACATCCTGGGACGGAAAGTCGAAACCGTGGTTGATAAGAATTTACCCGCCGATTTCCATAAGGTAGAATGGAATCCCCAGAGCCTGGCCAGCGGTGTGTATATCTGTGTAATGCGAGCGGGCGACAAACAGTTTACGAAGAAACTCACCTTCATTAAGTAGTTCCAACGTTCTTAACGTATTTCTCATCTTCATTATCCATTCCTAACAACAACTTACCTTCCTGCTTGCTAAATTAATAGTGAATCAAGAAAGACCGACTACTAATTGAGGAGAGAAAGATTAATAATCTGTAACATTTGTAACTCCCTCTACTCTTTATTAGTAGTTAAAGACAGTAAAATAAATCTACAGGCCGGGGCTATGAGTGATTATCTGATGGGGGGCTATCCGCCTTTTCCCTGCTCTTTGTGCAGTCAAGCTACTTATTTCAACTGGAAAAAAGAATGTCATTGGGGAATTGACCAATTTCTCAAATCCGCTGGAAATAGTAACTTCTCGGATGCTAGCCAGCACCTTTCCCCCATTTTATCCCCGGGTTAGCACATTTTCCGAAATTTATTGGAAAGAGAAACCGGTACAACAAATACAATAGCACAATGGAAAAAAAGACTATAGCCCAAAAATCGATTACCAGATCAATGCTTAAATTCACAACTCTTGCCGTCATTCTACTGCTGGCAGATGCTGTGCAGGCCTTTGGACAGAGCAAAATTACATTTAGAGTTAATTTGACTCCCCAACTTGAAGACAGCGTGTTTGTGCCGGGCAGGGATCAAATCTACATTCAGGGAAACCTGTATCCTTTGAACAGATCACAAAAAAACTATTTGCAGGATATCGCCCCGGCCGACAGTATATATGAGACTACCGTTGACTTTGGAGCGACCACGAGAGGCGACCAACTTAATTACAATTACATCATTGTTACACCAGAGAAGGTGAAGCGAGAGCACGTACCACGAACATTGAAACTCCAGTCCCGCGAACAGGAACTGGATGTCCTGTATTTTGACAGTTTCGCGTGGTAGTATGCATTTATGTTAGTGAAATTTAACTGAATCTTGTACTGAATTCTTGCTAATATTGTATTAATAGTAATAAAAGAGTTATAAAGGTTAGATTATTTTTATATACTAAATAAAAGTTGCAATAAACATCTACAGTTATGATTGGCTATTCTGAAGTTATCTATACGATGGCAGGGATGCTTGTCTTTTCCCTGATCTTGCTAAGTGCCAACCGCATGATGCACCGTAATACCCAGCTTCAGGTTGAAGGCGAACTTGAAAAAGAGGTGATCGCGGTAGCGCAAAATATCATTGAGGAATCCCGTTCCGTGGCGTTTGATGAAATGACGGTTGATGGTATTCCGCCCGTCAAAACACCAGACCACTTTACTGCCGCAAGTATTTTTGGTACCAAACGATCTGATGAGGGTACTCAAGGAGAAGATGATACCGATCGTACAACATTTGACGACTTTGACGACTACGATGGATGGGGAGATACCATCACTGTAGAAGATATCGACTATAAATTATCCGTTAAAGTACGATATGCGGATGCTACCACATATGACTCCACATCCTATAAAACGAATTTTAAAAAGATCTACGTCAAAGTAGAGAACAAGTATTTAACGAATACGTCAGATGAACCGATTGATTATGAGTTCACCTACATTCGAAACTATTATGCTGATTAAAGAAAAAGGCAGTCTATTATGAATACCGCGTATATTACCAGTTTTGTTATAGGTGGAATGGTGCTTTTGTCCATTCTGACAATGAATTTCAGCATCTCGCAAAACAGTACAGAGTTGGCACTGCAGCGGAATATGAAGCAGCATGTGAATACCGTGGCAGACATGGTTTCTCATGATTTTGCCAAAATCGGGTACAACTGGATGGGCAAAATTAACAACCCGATTCAGTCAGCAGACTCCAACAAAATTGTCTTCATGTCAAATATCGACAATGACAGCTCCAACGACGCGGAGACGGTGACCTGGACGTTTGGGACCTCCTCTGTAAGCTCCACCTCCAACCCCAACGACTACGTGTTGACGCGCCTTATCGTTCTGGGCTCAACAACAATTAACAAAACAGACATCACGCTTGGGGTCACAAAATTCAGTCTCAGCTATTACGATACGGTAGGCAGTACAACACCAATGTCTACACCCGTTGCCAACCCGGAAGATATCAGGCAGATAGAGATCGAAGTGGTTCTTCAGAGCAAAGATAAGTTTAAAGCTACTTCAGGATCACCCGGCCGATATATAACATCTACATGGCACAAACGATTTTCTCCAATAAATATACAAGACAATTAATCTACAGGAATAAATAAATTAAATTGAGGTACTATCATGGGAAGGGCACTATTAATCATATGCGCAGGCGTATTTGTTGGTTTGGGTTATGTCAGCATAGGTATTAACTCTCAGACGCGATCAGTCACTGAATCGACGGTCAGCTATGCCCAGGTTATCCAGGCCCGGAATGCGGCCCATACGGCTATCCAGGTGGGGATGAATGAGATGAACAAGGATACCTCATTCGCTAACACGCATGGAGAAAGTAATAAATGGAAACCGATAATAGATGGCGATACGGCCGAAGTTTATTTCGATGTCATCCAGGGGACCAACGGCTACCGGGACACCTCAATCGTTCGGGTGCATGCTACTGCAAAATCCGGCGGTTACAAAAGCAAAGTGATTAGCCTGTACCGCCGCTCCAATTTTGATTTTGTACCTACATTTACCGCGGCTGCTGCTTTTGCGACAAATAACTTTACATTTTCAATGGGGGGAAGTTCACAAATCAACGGCAATGCTCCTTCAGGTTCCGACTGCCAGGATTTGCCTGGAATTGCAACAATGACAGATGAAAGAACGGACTATGTTGAAGGCCAAACTTCTGGCAGCTCAAATTTAACGGGCAATCCAGAGGTACAAACGGATCCTGACCTCTCCTATTCACCGGTTGACTCACTCATCGCGCGGCTACGAGACCTCGAGGGCACCCAGTTTATCAGCGGTAACTATAAAGGTGGTTTGGGAACCCAAGATGAACCCGGGGTATTTTTTGTAGAAGACTATGCCAAGTTTACCGGGGGTATTGGTGAAGGCTATGGAATATTAGTAGTTCGGTCTGATGCCGATATGGAATATGAAGATAGTGATGGAAGTACTCTCGATATGGCTGGAAATGTTACCTTCAACGGTCTGGTAATTTTTGAAAACGCTTATAACTTCGATGGTAAAGGAACCCCAACCATCAATGGCTCCGTGTTGGTTGGTAATACCGATGACTACAGCGGAACTATCGACGTAGATATATCTGGTAATCTGACTATTCAGTATGATTGCGTTGGTGAAGAATATGCAAAACTGGCCGCCGCCCGCATGGTTCAAACGAACAAGTATAAACGGCTCACAACTTTTGAAGACCTGTAGAAAACATTGCTCTTATTAGTTGTTTGTTATAGTGGTTATTAGTTATTAGTTGTCAGTTGCCAGTAGTTGTATGAGCGCTGCCTAATAACTAATAACCGGTAACCAATAGCAAAATCGTTTGTGCAGATAGCTTCATTACTCGCGACGTTGAATACTTTCTTAGTGGTAATTCCACTAGCTAACTTTCCTGGCAGATGCCACTGTGTTTAGGAGATTCTGAAAAGAAGGACATTTCAACAGAACAATTTTACAGGATCTGCAACAACACATCATATTTGTTAAGTTCTATTCTTGGGGAAATTAGGATAACCTAAAGGTGGTCCCAATATGAGCTGTTGTAACTTTCATATCTCCTCCTTATTAAAGCAATTACAATCTTTTAATTAAGAATTTATAACTGGCTTTCACGCCTTATTAACCTGATTTTTCAACTACTAAAAAGGCAAACTCCAAACTGTGTCTCCAATGAAATGTAAGTGGAGCTATTTACTTCTTCCATGCTTGTTACTCTGTTTGATACTATTCAACCCCACATCAGCGGTTGCACAGGACGAACTTTCAATTAATGTATCTGCAGAGGTCATTAGCTCCATTGAGATGATAACGCTCAAGTCAATGCGCCTTTCTGGAGCAGAGGCCAACAACAACATCATCGAGATCGACCCCACGACCAGTGCCAATGCAGGGAAAATGGTGGCTTATGGCACCCCTAATTCGGAGATCCGAATCAGCTATCTGCCAAGCCGGGAACTCACGCGCATGCAGGGTACTGAATCACTGACCTTTAATTACCAGATTGCAGGAAACCAGCAGGAAGACCAGGTAAGTGCCGAAATAATGGATGTAGAAAACCGGGATTTTTCGTTCAATGAGGATGGCCAATTTTTCCTTTGGATTGGCGGCAGTGTTAATATTTCATCCGCGGTTCCCGGTAACTACCAGGGAGATTTCACCCTTGAAATCGAATATATATAATGATCCGGCGATGCCTCATATCATGTTTGTTGGTGCTTGCCACCGTTTGGCACTGCCATGCGCAGCAAATCAATTTTGGGGATTATGGCAATTATTCACTTTCAACCAGTGAACTGAACACCGGTGATATTGACTTTGGTCAGATTATAAGTGGCAGCGGAACCAATTCCATTGATATCAACAACGCTAAAATAATTGAAATCGTAGGCGTCAAATACCTTGATGTAATCGTTGAGATAACGGCCGATAATGACCTGTACCTGAATGGCAATACGAGTTATGCCGGCGATTCCCAAAAGTCGATCCCCCTGACCCTAGAAGCAGCCTATGCCAACAACGCCGGTACGCCCACCATAGGACAGGCTAAAATTATTAACGTGCCAAACAATAATTTTACCACCCGCTTCCCGATCCTTGAACGCCAGAGCCAACCTCCCGGTCCCCCGCCCCCACCGCCAACAAACGCTTTTGATCAGTCTAAGGTAGAGGAAACGGCTTATTTTTACATATATGGATCAATCAATGTAGGCGATGTTGATGCGGGATTCTATTCGGGCCAAATTACTGTTACCGTTAGCTATGATTAGGGTCTTCCATAATAACAGACAACTTTTAGGGCTGGGGCTCTTCGTTCTCCTCTTTTTGGGAATTCCTCTCAAGCAGGGGAACTGCCAGTTCCTTGACCTCCAACTACAAGTTGATTCAGAACTCCGGGCTACCACCGAGCAACCGCTGAATTTCGGCACGTTATCAACCAATAGCGGGCTTGTTGAAATCAGGCTCGGGGCAGTCAACATGGGTATATTCAGTATCCGGGCCCTGGAGAACCAAAACCTATTGATTGCTCTCAACACACCGGCAGAACTCTCCCACGATAATCCCGCCATTAAAGAAAGTATTCCACTGAACCTGGAGACCCGCTACGGGTATTCCCCACAAAATTATCAAGCCTCTTCTATGCTTCCCGAATCCGGAAACAGTATAACAGTTGCACCAACCGACGGGCAGGGTCCCTGGAGCACGTTCTATATATTTGTATATGGATCAATTGAAATTGGCGATATCCCCGAGGGTACATACTCCGATGAAATTTTTCTAAGTGTCGAATATTTTTAGTGCAGCGATTCCTACTGTAACGCAGATGACACTGATACTGTGGATCGCCGCAGAATAAATATGAAATAGCACTTTGCAATAATAAATCCGGGTAGATCGGAATGATCGATGTCACCCGCGTTCTATCAGGAAAAACAAAAATCACAAGCTCGATACGATACTAGTTTTGGTATTAATTAATTGGTAAACCGGTTATTTGTTGCCAACTCATTCCGGCGTTTTTTCTAACAAGTGAGTTTTTCAAGGTTGATAATAATTATCTGCCATGCAGATGGAGAATATTAAAGCATTATAACTTGTCAAGTCCCTCATGGAACTGTATCATTTCGCTCTGATATTCAGAGACGTTGGAGGGCAAAAAAACGGGCTCTGAAGAAAACTGAGTGGGAATATTAGAGCTTTCTTAATTAATCGATCTTAATTTTAAGCCCCTCATTTTTTTGATAATATTCACGTAGATCATAAAACAAAGAGGAAGTTATTACACAATTAAAAAATAAAAATCACAGACCTATGAAACGTTTATACTCAATAATATCGGCTATTGCTCTCGTACTTGTTGTATCAGGAAGTGCTTTTGCGCAGGCGGTTACAGCTTCTGCTGAAGTTCTTACAGAAGTAGGATATACCGCTGATACAGATTTGACTTTTGGTGACTTCACAACAGCTTTTTCATCGGCTACTATTGATCCTACTGGAACCGGTGGTGATAGCGGTGTAAATGGAACTGCTGGCACTGACTACAATGCTGGTAAATTCACGATTTCAGGGAGTGGCTCACAAGACGTAACTGTTTCTTTAGATAACTCGACAGTAACCTTGTCCAATACGACCAATGGTTCAAGTTCAGATAACCTCTCATTATCTGCTACGCTCTCACAAGCTTCAGGAACATCTGGTAACAATCGTGGTGGCTCAGCGTTTACCAGTGGAAACACTGTTACCTTGAGTAGTGGTAATGCAACCATCTGGATTGGTGGTACCCTTACAGCAAACGATGGCGACAGTAATGGATCAATTGATCCTGGTACTTATGAAAACAGTTCGGATCTGACACTTACTGTAAGCTATTCTCTCTAGAATTATATGATTGACTTTTAAAGCTTCAGGTGCCTAATCACCTGAAGCTTTTTTTATAAAAAACAACTTTACCTATATTGTGGCCTTATTTATTCCTTAAAAATCATTAAGCTATGTTAAATAACCAGGCAAAAAATTTACGTAAGGCTGCGGTATTCCTGGGGGCTTTTTTATTCATCAGTTTGTCTATCATCACTCAGGGCAAGGCACAGGTAAGCATAGCCCCTACTTCCCTGTTCTTCGACAGCCAGAGCCGCTTTAGTTCATTAACCGTAAGCAACGGGGGACAGCAAGCGCAAGAAATATCAATCAGCACGGAATTTGGCTACCCCACAACTGAGAATGGGAACCTAACCATCAAGACTGATTCTGGTCTGGCCAAAGAAAAATCCATCGCTCCCTGGCTGAAGGTGTTCCCCCAGAATTTTACGCTTCAACCCAACCAACGGCAGGTGGTGCGCTTTGTCACCCAGCCCCCGCAAAACCTCGAAACCGGTGGTTACTGGTCGCGTGTTCAAATTTCATCTAACCCGGTGTCACCGCCAATCGAGTCGGTCAGCGAGGGACAAGTCGGGGCCCAAATTAACCTTGTCGTGAACCAGGTCATCTCCGCCCATTTCAGAACCCGAAATGCAACAACGGGTGTGGAGATCGCTTCGTTAGATTTTACCCAAATTGACAGCACAAATACCGGTCAAATTGACGTGAGTATGGCACAAACCGGGAACGCTCCCTTTATCGGATCAGTCAGTGTAGAGGTTACGAGCGCCGGGGGCGAAACTGTTTTTCAAACAACCACTACCAACTCAGTTTATACCACGATAACGCGGTCATTTTCTTTTGATTTGGCTGGCCTCAGTCCTGGCAGCTACACGGTTGCAGGAACAATACGCTCAAGTCGCAGAGATATAAACCAGGACAATTTACTTCAAATTGAGCCTGTAAATTTTAAACGTACAATAACCATTGAGTGAGGAAGTGGGCGGCCATAATAAAAATATCGGTTTGGGTAACAGCATGCGTGCTGTTTGCCTGTGCATCACCCTCTCATGCCCAACAGGCTGGTACTGAGGCGACCGAGGTTTATCTCACCTTTCGATACCGTGGCATTGTCAATGTCTACGTTACAAGCTATTATAAAGACAACCAGTTCTACCTCCCGGTTAGTGAGCTTTTCAACGCGCTCCAAATCCAACACCAGGTAGATCAAGGGGCACTGACCATATCCGGGAAATATCTTGGTGAAAAGGAATACCGGTTCGATTTTAAAAACCAGGTGGCGCGAGCCGGTGATACCGAAATCCAACTGCAAGCAGATGATTTCATTATTCCCGGGATCGATTACTTCGTAACACCTTCCATATTCGAAGAGCTCTTTGGCCTCACTTTCACTACCAACTTCAATAATCTGACTCTTGACCTCCAGACCGAGGATCGCCTGCCGGTAGTGGCGCAATATGAGCGTGAACAGGAACGGCAGCAGCTGGACCGCGACAAACCGCTGTATGACCGCACGTTTTATCCCCTGAAGTATGATCGTGAATACGGTACCGTCGACGGTGGTTTTCTTGATTACAATCTCTCAGCAATTTACACGGGCGGAACACCATTATTTACCTTTAGTAATGCCATTGGGGCTGAAATATTGGCGGGTGATCTCCAGGGAAACCTTTTTGGAGCACTTTCCAGGCAGCAACAGTCGTTTACCACCAGCGGCCTCCGGTGGCGATATGTGCAGCGGAATAACAGCTACTTCAGTAGCGCAATTGTAGGGCAAACCAATTCTGAAGGCTTTGGAAATCGAGCTTTTCGTGGAGTGAAGATATCCAACAAACCAGTAGAACCACGACAGCTGTTTGATCGGTACGTGATCGATGGAAATACAACGCCACAATCCGAAGTGGAGCTATACCTGAACAATAGCCTGGTGGACTTCCAGGAAGCGGATGAGAGCGGGAATTATCGCTTTGTGGTACCCCTAACCTATGGCAGCACCAATTATTCGCTCCGTATCTATACCCCGTCAGGTCAGGCCATTGAGCGTAACAACCGCATACAGGTGCCTTTTGATTATATTCCCAAGGGAGAAGTGGATTACAGCATTAGTGCGGGAGAGTTGAGCAATCCAATTCTTGGTTTCTCAGATACTGGTTATATGGCGGATGCATCCGTATCAGCTGGACTCAGCAACTGGCTAACGGCCCAGGCATCCACCGAATATCTGACCCAATTCCACAATACCATACCCTCATTTACCGGGACGCTGAATGCACGCCTCTTCACCAACTATCTGCTGAGTGCAAGCGCTAATTCCGAAAATTTTTATCGCCTGAGTTCCAGCGTTGTATACAGCAGCGGGGCCAGTTGGAGCTTGTCTTATGACTATAACCCGGGACAAAGTCGCCTGTATAATGTGGGCGGCAGTGATCACCAGGCCCGTCTGAATCTCTTTACACCCTTTAAAATAGGCAATACCCCTCTTAATATTCGCTGGTCATCCACCTATCGGCAGAACGCCTCCTCGAGCCTTCTGCGATATCGTGCAGACCTTAGCACTCGTTTAAATCGCCTTAATGTGCGCTTTGGGTACCAAGACCAGCAATCCGGTGCCCTTTCTTTTATCACGACCCAGTCCTCACGTATCACCAATTCTTATACCTATTCAGTAGGACGAAGTGGAGATATACCTGGTCTGTTGCGGCAGATGTTCATCCGGGGAAATATTAGCTACCTACCAGGACTTCATGAATTTGAGGAGGTGGAATTCCAGCTATCACGCAACATTTTCGGAACAGGACGGTTTCAGCTTACGTTTGGGCACAACTTTCTGGGGGATTTCAATTCTGTAGGACTAAATGTGACCATAGACTTTGACAAATTTCGCAGCAACTCTTCTGCCACATCTAACGGGTCCCAGATGTCATTTACACAAAATATACGGGGATCAGTTGGGTATGACGGCTACGGAGAACAATTAATACTAAACAATCGCCAACAGGTGGGACAGGCCGGTACAGCGGTGCGATTATTCCTGGATAATAATAATGATGGAAGTTACCAAAAGGACACGGATGAACTTATACGAGATCCCGCTGTACGGCTAAACAGGAGTGGTGGTAGAACACAGGTACAAAATGGGATCAATTACATATCTCAACTGCTTCCTTATTATCGATACGATATTGAAATCAACAAAAATGAACTAAGTAATCCCCTGCTCGTACCCGACTCCGAGAACTTCTCGATCGTCACTGATCCAAATCAATTCAAACCGATAGAGATCCCTTTTTACCTTTCCGGTGTGATATCAGGTCGTGTGGAACGGTTGCGCATAGATGGACAAGACAGTACACGCAGTGGATTATCAGGGGTTCGACTATTCCTGGAATCTGATTATGAGAATCCCGAAAGCAGGGAAGCTCATTCAGAGGAAATTCGCACATTCTCAGACGGGTCATTCTATACCTATGAGGTTCCCCCCGGAAAATACAATCTTTTTATAGATCCCAATCAACTAAATTTCCTGGATGGCGTACCCAAACCGGATACCATGAATATTGAAGTCAAACCTCTGCCGGAGGGAGACTTTATTGAAAATTTGATATTTACTGTTGCACCAAAGCAGGATAAAACAGAAACTGACACGACACGACGCAAGGTAGCCAGCATCCGCCAGGAAGATACTAACCGGTTCAAAGTGCAAATTGGAAGCTTCAAATACTACGAGAACGCCATTAAAGCTGTTGGAATTGCACAGCATCTGTTTGACCAAACTTTTTGCATCCAATTTAATCCAAAAACGCAACTCAATGCAGTAAGGTCAATGCCGATAACTGGCTTGGAAAATGCCGCTGAACTACTTGAACAGATTCGTCATAAAAGTGAATTCAAAGACCCGGCACTTGTTGTGATGGAAGAAAAAGACCGCTTGTTTTCAGTGCAATTGGGCGCTTTTTCAACGGTTACACGGGCAAAACGCTTCTTTACTGATATCAACAATCGGTTGGACCTGGAACTGTACTACTACAAAGATCCAATTGATAAACTTTACAAGGTAAGAACCGAGGGAACCAGCGATCGTATGCTTGCCAAGAAAAAACTCGATAAGCTGCGAAGTACCTCTGAGTTTCATGATGCGTTTATTCCGGAAGACACCAATTTCCTTTTTGAAGGAACAAATTATTCATTCCAATTAAGAATAAGCGGAATATCCGGTGAAAGGCAGATAACGATACCAGAAGATGTTTCCAGTGAACAACTTGTAAATGGCCCCCAAAAGGATATGATTACATTGCAGGGTTTCACGAAATGGAAAGAACTGTTAAGCATCCAGGATAAAATCAGGAAACTAAAGCCCGGAATTGAACCAGTAATTATTCTGCAAACTAAAGCAGCACCCTAAAAGCAAGGTTTCAAACTCAAATGCTCAACGGAACAATTGAAATTTACAGATATTCAATTGTAGTGGTAAGTGTGCCACTATAGATCCCCTTGTATTCTCCTCCACTGTAACTCCCCTCAGTGCTGCTAAATTTAAGATTAGTCTGCTGAGCACTGCGTTTATTAAAAGTGGAAACCGGCAACGCAATTCGGTGTCCTTCTGTATTTACTAAATACATCTCTTTTTGGCTCGTCACCAGCACCTCTTTGTCTCCAAGTCCTGATAAGGAAATAGAACCTATCTCACCCTGGATTCCACTTTCGTCAAAAGAAAGATTTGATTGGGCATCGGCATTAGCGCTAACACTATTCACAATATTGACGGAAACCCTCATTGTAGCATTGGCTGACTTTTGGGCTTCTGACACCGTAACGAAAAATACCAACAAAACTAAAAGTAATATGTATCTCTTGTCTCTCATTGTATTCTGACCTAAATCTGATTTCACAACCATAATATTAATTATTTCTAATATTATGAAATTTTAATGTTGATTAGGAATCTCTAACTTTCAAAAATAGCTCCAGGAGTGCTTAACAGGTGTTTTACAAAGATTAGAATTTGGATTCCCCTCTTAAGCTTAGTTCAATCCGATCTTTTGAGGGACCTGTATCAATAAATTATTTAGAATTGAATTTGGGTATTTGTGAATGAACAACCCTGGAATCCGTTGTTATATATCGGTTTTTGATGCTTGGCGGGAGTGTAGATAGAAGCAGTTGCATACTAGGACAGGAGTAACAAAAAGGAAGGAAAAGCTATTTTGTAAGGCAAAAAGGAAAAGCCCCTCTTTCAAGGGGCTTTAAAGAAAAAAGAAATATATTACTAAAGTTGCTACAACAAGATAGAAAGTGGATTTTCCAGCATACCCTTCAGCGTGTTAAGGAACTTAGCAGCAACTACCCCATCAACAATGCGGTGGTCGCTCGAAAGGGTAACTTTCATCCGTTTACCGGGTACTACTTCTCCATCTTTCACGACCGCTTCATCCCTGATAGCACCTACAGCAAGTATACAGGCATTGGGCGGATTTATGATAGCGGTGAATTCCTCAATTCCAAACATACCCAGGTTACTGACGGTAAACGTGCTACCCTCCATCTGTTCGGGCTGCAGTTTACGATTTCGCGCCAGATCAGCGAGTTCACGGGTCTCAGCACTAATTTGCTGCAAACCCTTCTGATCAGTATTTCGAATAACAGGCGTCATCAGGCCTTCATCAATAGCCACAGCTACAGCAACATGCACATCGCCGTGCTTCACAATCTTGTTTTCTTTCTCCAACCACGAGCTGTTCACATCCGGGTGCTTGCGCAGTGCCTGGGAGCACGCTTTCACTATAATATCATTGAAGCTGATTTTCTGCTCGCTCACTTCATTTACTTTAGCTCGAGCCTCGAAAAGCGCGTCAACATCGATGTCAATAGTTTCATAGAAATGTGGACTTGTGAACTTACTCTCGGCAAGCCGGCGGGCAATCGTCTTGCGCATCTGGCTAATACGGATCTCCTCATCCTCCCTGCTTGCAACAACAGGAGCTACAGAAGGAGCAGCAGCCGGTTCATACTCCTCAATATCCCGTTTTATTATGCGACCTTCCGGGCCAGAACCCTTTACATTAGAAAGCTTAATGCCTTTATCTTCAGCTATTTTGCGAGCCAGCGGGGAAGCTTTGATCCGTCCATTGCCTGAGCCGGAAGTCTTATCCTCTTCCAATTCATTAAAAATCGGATCATATTCTTCATCATCACTCGCCTCTTCAGCAGCTGCCGCCTCTTCCTTATCACCAGATTCTTCTTTACTGCTGCTATCTCCTATGCTCTCAAGGAGTTCACTTATATCTTCATCTTCTTCACCAACAATAGCCATCGGCTCACCAAGGGGAACGGCATCTCCTTCTTCAGCCAATATTTTTAATATTGTTCCGGCATCAAAAACCTCAACCTCCATCGTGGCTTTATCCGTTTCGACTTCTGCTATAATATCACCGGATTCAACTTTGTCCCCTTCCTGGACGTTCCACTTAGCGATTACACCCTCTTCCATCGTATCGCTAAGCTTCGGCATTTCTATTTTAATGGCCATGTCGTTTCTACCTTAAATGATTATGTAATTATGTTTATTTCTAAATCCTTAATGGCAAAATAGCAAGAAACCCGTGCTATCATTTACGATATGTGACGGTATTAATAGCGTCAATGACTTGATCCGGGCCTGGCAGCCATTTATCAAATAAGTTTTTGGCAAACGGAGCACTGGTGTCCGGCAGCGTTACTCGCTGAACAGGCGCGTCCAGGTAATCAAACGCTTCTCGCTGGATCAGGTAGCCCACTTCAGCAGCCAGTCCGCCAAATGGATGAGCTTCATCCACAATCACACAGCGGTTGGTTTTTTGAACTGATTTGACAATGGTCTCTACATCGAGCGGCTTAACGGTACGGGGATCGATCAGTTCAACTTCTACCCCCTCTTTTTCCAACTGCTGGGCAGCCTGCTTAGCCACGTGATACATCTTGCCGTGTGCAACCACTGTTACATCACTGCCTTCACGCTTCACTTTTGCCTTGCCGATAGGGATCGTAAAGTCATCCTCATCCGGCACTTCCCCTTTAAGGCCATACATCTGCTCAGATTCCATAAACAGTACAGGATTGTCATCCCGGATAGCCGATTTAAGCAGCCCCTTGCCGTCGGCAGGTTCCGAGGTATATATCACTTTAAGCCCGGGAAAATGGGCGTACATGGCATCGTACGCAACAGAGTGGGTAGCGCTGAGCTGACCAGCAGAGGCGTTAGGTCCTCGAAAAACAATCGGAACTGAAGCCTGCCCGCCAAGCATATACCGAACCTTGGATGCGTGATTAATAATTTGATCAGCTGCCAGCACCGCAAAGTTAAAAGTCATGAATTCTACGATGGGACGAAGACCGTTCATGGCTGCACCGATACCTATTCCAGCAAAACCAAGTTCCGAAATAGGAGTATCGATCATGCGCTTGGAACCATATTTGTCCAGCAGTCCTTCTGTAACTTTGTAGGCCCCGTCATATTCAGCGACCTCTTCACCCATTACAAAAATATCTTCATCACGCCCCATCTCTTCATCGATGGCAGCTCGTAGTGCTTCTCTGAATTGTAATTCAGCCATTATTCAAAATTAATTCTTAAGTGTTATGTCTAAAAATTGAGTGGGAGTTTGCACTCCCGGGATGGAAGTGAAGGCTGACCTTTGATTTATAATTTCGCCTTCAGGTTATCCGCGATCACTTATGTATGGAACGGATAGTCATCCTCTACAAAAACATCTTTATAGAGATGTTCCTCTTCAGGAAAATCGCTTTCCTCAGCGAAGTCTATTGCGTCGAGTACTCGCTGTTCGATATCTTCCTGAATCTCATCAAGCTTTTCCTGGTCTGCCAGGTCATTATCCAGTATGTAGGATTTAATTCGTTCAATGGGGTCCAGTTCCTCGTATTCCTTGAGCTCTTCCTTGGTACGATACTTCATGGGGTCGGACATGGAGTGCCCGCGATATCGATAAGTACGGATCTCCACAAACCACGGTTCCGAGTTCTCACGGCTGGACTTCGCAATCTCTTTCATATTCTCATACACCGTAAACACATCCATACCGTTAATCACGGCGCTTTTCATATCATAAGCCTTCGCCCGTTCATGAATTTCTCCTACCGTATGACGGTGCACAGCCGTTCCCATGGCGTAGCCGTTGTTCTCTACTGCATAAATGCAGGGCAGTCCCCACAGCTTGCTCATGTTCAGCGTTTCATGAAGGACGCCTTGATCTACCGCGCCATCACCCAGGAAACAGGCCGTAACGCGACCAGTGTCCCGGTATTTATTGGCAAATGCAATACCGCCGCCAATCGGAATGTGGCCACCGACTATTCCATAACCACCCCAAAAATTGTTCTCAACATTGGCAAAGTGCATGGAACCGCCTTTCCCTTTCGAGCAACCGGTAACTTTCCCATACAGTTCAGCCATTCCTTCTTTGGGAGAGACACCTCGACATAATCCCCAGCCGTGATCTCGGTACGCAGTGATTATGTCATCGTCATCATTTAAAGCATATACAGTACCGGTAGAAACCGCCTCCTGCCCCATATAAAGATGAAGAAATCCGCCAAACTTTCCTTTTTGATACATCTGCATGGCGCGTTCTTCAAATCGCCGCTGCAGATACATCTGTTCAAACATGTCAACCACATCTTGCTCGGAAAGCCCAAGCGACTTATGCTTTTTCCGGGTTGGGGACGGGAGTTCAGTGCTCCGCACAATTTGTCCGTTCGTGCGGATACCAGTACCCGACGGTGTAAATGTAATTTCTTTGTTTTTTTGTTTTGCCATAAAATTAACAGGGATTGTTATCTAGTGCTTAGAAGCCAAAATATACCTAAAAAATTGAAAGATTACAGACGTAAAGCCATATAAAAATCTATTCCAGATAGCTATTAACTACTTTTTCTAAATTTTGCAGTACCTGGCCTAATTTTTGTGTCTTTCGTCCCCCGGCTGTAGCTATGCTCGGCTGACCGCCACCACCGCCACCCAGCATTTTACCGAGTTCTCCGACCAGGTCGCCGGCTTTCAAATTCTTTTCTTTGATCAAATCATCGGTAACCGTGGCTGCGATATACACTTTGCCTTCATCTTCGTGTTTTGAGCCCAGCACAGTCACCGTACCGGTCTTACTTTTCTCGAGCGATTCATAACCAAGCTGTTTTAGCAGATCCATATCTGCATCTTCAATTTCTCCAGATACCAACTTAATACCACCCGATATCTGTTCGGCGCTGCTAATCAGCTGATCCAGCTTTCCAGAGCTCTGCTGCTTCTTCAATCGCTCCAGCTCCTTCTCAAGCTGCTTCCGCTCTTCAATAAGATCTCTTATGTCCTTAACAAGATTTTCGCTCTGTCCGATCTCACTTCGGATCGATTGGACAAGATTTTTTTCCTCGCGCAGCAGATAGTCGGCCTGTTGACCTACCACTGCTTCTACCCGGCGGATACCGGCCGCGGCAGAAGATTCACCTAAAAACCGTAGATAGCCCAGTTCACCGGTGGCTTCAGCGTGCGTGCCACCGCAAAGCTCAACCGAGTAATCCTGGTCAAACGTAATAACCCGAACCTGGTCGCCATATTTCTCCCCAAAGAGCATCATTGCTCCACGCTGTTTTGCTTCATCAATGGGAACGGAGCGCTCCTCTTGCTTGGGGATATTCTCCTGGATCTTGTCATTGACCAATTTTTCAATCTCTTTCAACTCTTCCGGGGTCACCTGTTCATAATGGGAGAAATCGAACCGCAGGTGCTCGGGATCTACCAGCGATCCCTTCTGCGCGACATGCGTACCCAGCACTTTGCGGAGCGCAGCATGCACCAGGTGTGTAGCGGTGTGATGCTTGCGAATTTCGCGCCGGCGTTCGCGGTCTACCAGTGCCTGCCAAGTGCCTTCCGGGTTTTCCGGAAGGGAATCGACGTAATGCACAAAGCGATCCTGCTGCTTCTGTACATCATGCACGCGCAGGTGTTCATCTCCGCTACTGATAATACCAGTGTCTGCTACCTGCCCCCCGCTTTCTGCATAGAACGGCGTTTTATCGAGAATTATGTATTGCTTATCATTTTCTGAACCGCTTCCAACAATTTTACTCTCAGTGACCAATTCATCGTAGCCTACAAATTTTGTGCCGACATAAGCCTTAGCATTAGCTGAAATTTCGCCTGTAACAGAAACAGTTGCAGTAGCAGGAGATTTAAAATTACTAGCGGCTCGTGACCGTTCTTTCTGTTCCTGCATTAATTTATTGAATTCTTCAACGTCCACCTCCACTCCCCGTTCACGTGCCATCAATTCCGTCAGATCAATCGGAAAGCCATAGGTGTCATGCAATTTGAAGGCATCTTCGCCGGGCAGCAGTTCTTTACCATCGATCATCTCATTAAAAAGTTCGATGCCCTGCCCTAGCGTGTTCAGAAAGCTCTTTTCCTCAGCTCGAATTACGTTCGTTACATAATCCTGCTGCTTGATCAGAACCGGGAAAACCTCTTCAAACTGATCGGCAAGTGTGGGAACCAACTTGTGGAAAAACGGCTCTTTAAGATCCAGCTTGTCCCACCCGTAGCGGATGGCACGCCTGAGGATCCGCCGAATCACGTAACCCCGGCCGTCATTACTTGGAGAAGCACCATCGGCAATAGAAAAACTTACGGCACGGATGTGGTCCGCAATCACCCGCATGGCGATATCGATCTCCTCATCCTCGCCATAGGTTACATCCGCGAGTTCCCCGATTTTGTTGAGCAGCGGTCCAAAAAGGTCTGTGTCATAGTTGGAACGCTTGCCTTGCAGTACGGCACAAATTCGTTCGAAGCCCATGCCCGTATCGACATGCTGGGCAGGCAGCTTTTCCAACTCCCCACTTGGCTGGCGGTTAAACTGGATAAATACGAGATTCCATATTTCCATGACCCTCGGATCGTCCATATTGACAAGCTCCGCTCCATCTTTCTTCGATCGCTCTTCATCGGGCCGCAAATCGATATGGACTTCGGAGCAGGGACCACAGGGTCCGGTGTCGCCCATTTCCCAGAAATTATCTTTCTTCCCAAACTTGAGGATGTGCTCAGGGTTGATTGCTGTTTTCTTTTCCCAGAGTTCTATCGCTTCTACATCGACAGGCAGTCCATCTTCTTCGTCTCCGCCAAATACGGTGGCGTAAAGGCGATCGGGTTCTAGTCCCCAGCGCTCTACCAACAGCTCCCATGCCCATTCGATCGCTTCTTCCTTAAAATAATCACCAAAGGACCAGTTTCCGAGCATCTCAAAAAGCGTATGGTGGTAGGTATCGTGCCCTACCTCTTCCAGGTCGTTGTGTTTGCCGCTCACCCTGATGCAGCGCTGGGTATCGGCTGCACGCTTCCATACCTTTCCATCCGATTTATAACCGGACTCTTCCCCCATAAAAATAGGCTTGAACTGGTTCATCCCCGCATTGGTAAACAATAATGTGGGATCGTCCTGAGGAACGACGGGGGCACTATCAACGATAATGTGCTCCTTCTCCTCAAAAAACTCGAAGAACTCGTTTCTTATTTGTGATGCACTTTTTACGGGCATGAATGCTGGTTCCAAGTAATTATCAATATTATAGAGCGACGGAAAATAGCAAAAAATGATCTTTTACTCATACATCATTTATTATACATACGAGGTTCAAACCGCACATCATCCCAAAAACGATAATTTCCAGTGCCAGAAATTGGTCATGGATTTGCAGGGAAATGAGCGGAACTCACACTTTTTGATTATTTGCTGTTTAAATAACACGTAATTAGCTTCAATCTATCGCTTACAAAAATTTACTCGGCAATTACCACTTTTTTACAAAAATCTCGTGCTATGAAAACTTTATTCAATAATTTTTTTCGCGGAATGCTACTGATTTTTCCCGTTGGAGCCACCATATATATCATTTATGCACTGGTACGCTGGGCAAATGAGTCGCTTAATACCCTGATTTTTGAACCATTTAATATTGATATTCCTGGTCTTGGCATCTTTACTGTTTTCCTGGGCGTCGCCCTTTTGGGCTTCATCTGTACACGTGCGTTTGTACGTCCTCTCGTGGCCTATTTTGAGCGGTTTCTCTCCCAAGTCCCGCTTGTCAAAATCATCTATACTTCAATAAAAGAGCTAACGGAAGCATTCGTAGGTGAAAAAAAACGCTTCAATCAGCCGGTCATCATAGAGATAAATGATTCTGTAACCCGGCTTGGATTCATAACTGACAAGGATCTTTCGGTATTCAAACTGGATGACAAGGTCGCCGTTTACTGTCCGCACTCTTATAATTTTTCGGGAAACCTCTTTTTTGTGGAACAAAGTAAAGTCAAACCGGTACACGTTAATTCAGCAGAGATAATGAAATATATCGTTTCAGCAGGAGTTACCGATATAATTGAGGAATAGTTGTACGCTTTAGTTTTCATATTAAAAAAAATTAATATATTTTCGAGTGGATAAAATCCATTTCGGGGATAATTCCATTTGCTTAATTCTCTGTTTCTCGCAAATAAAAAACTCATACAAATGAGAGCGAACGGACTCTTAGAAAAAGACATTACTACAAACGGATCAGCGTTAAATTCTAATTTACCACTTGAAGAAAAGATTTTATTAGAAAAGAGCTTGGACTTTGTATCTGAAAAGGATCAAAAAGGTCCAACCACAGATCTTTTCTTTCATGAATTGATTGAAAAGGAAACCCGCCCTAAAAAATATTTTGAATTGGTTGTAGGGTTTCTTGGGTTCCTGTATTTCATCATTACGCTACCCCTCTATTCTCTGATCATCTTTGTCACTTCGGGTCGGCCAATCTTTGAGACAAGTCAATTTGTGGGCTATCGGGGGAAAAAGTTAACGCGTTATTTCTATCGCATTCACAAAACCTCTGATCCAACTCAAACCACGCTGGTGGGTAAATTTCTAAAGATTACCGGGCTGTACAAGCTCCCGAATTTTCTGAATATCCTTAACGGCAGTATGGGCCTTGTTGGTCCAAGTCCACTTTCGGTAAACAATAGCGAACATCTCAATAAAAAATTTACGGACTTTTATAAGCGGTTTGCCACCAAGCCTGGCATTATTGGAATCAAGAATGGCAACTCCTGGGATCTCGATCAGAATGCTGAGAGCTTAAACCATAATCTCAAGCTTGAACTAAAATATTTAGTCTATCCTACCCTGAAAAAGGATTTCCAGGTGATTTCAGGTAATTTTGAAGATCGCGTTTTAAAGTAGTTAGTTGTCGGTTTTCTACGCCGGTATCAAGTCCTTAGTAAACCTCCACGAAACTTCGGGGAGCGGGCTTAATATTTCTTTTCAGGTCATTCTCATCCCATTCACCCGGCTTCTTATCAATCACGCCTTCCCGAAGATCAAGATATTTCTTTAGCCCTTTCTTGGCCAACGCTTTGTAGATGCCTTCCTCCATTCCCTTGAGACCACAGATATAAAGCAGGGTATTATCCTTTTCCAGGATCGGATCCAGCAGATCCGCGTCATCCCAAAGGCATGTTTGAACATATTTTTTTGATCCATCCGACCGCCTGTTTTCACGCGAGATGTAGGGCAGGTAAGTAAAATTTGAATACTGCTCGTCAAGGGGCTCAAAATAATCAGCATATAACAGGTCCGTTCGGTAGGGGCACCCGAAAATAAGTACAACATCATTTTCGATTCCAGAATCCAACAATTCCATTACCATGCCCCGAAATGGAGCAATGCCGGTACCGGTTGCAAAAAATACGTAGTTAAAATCTTTAGCATTCTCCGGTAGCAAAAATCGCCTTCCACTGGGACCAGTCATCTTTACCGTATCTCCGGGTGACAGATCAGCCAGGTAATTAGAGCACACGCCCAGATACAGGCTGTTGTCATCCCACTCCTCTATTGTCCGTTTGACCGTGGTGGAGACCAGGCTTGTATCTCCCCCTTCCCCTTCCGTTGGAGAGCATACCGAATAGAGCCGCAGCTTGTAGGGGCGGCCGTTTTCATCTTCTCCCGGGGGAAGAATTCCGATCGATTGCCCGACCCTAATTCGGCCTTCAAGGTCGGTGCCCGAAATATCGAAGGTAATATGGCGCACAAAGTTAGGGCTCGATTCCTTGGTACATATCCAGTTTTCCACTATGGGTACTTCAACGGGGTCGCGGGGGCTGTAAATATTGAGTTCTACTTCTGGCAATTTTATCTCGGGCATAGTCCTCTATCGTTTATGGGTGAAACCATCAGTTCATTCTATACTCAAAAAGTTGATGCTGATTAAATAAACAAAATTATAATCAAACAAAAAGCCCCGCAGTGCGAGGCTTTAGAAGTGAGTCGGGGGGGGGAATACTTGTAATTAGAGATAGAACATTAGCCCGACGGTAAACACATTTCCACTGAAGCTGGCATCGTCGAGCGACTGTTCATTGTCATCCGGATTTAAAAACAGGTATCGGTAATCAGCATTAAGAGCTGCATTAGATCCTATTGGGAATTCCACACCGAAACCAAGGTGGTATCCAAAATTGAATTCATTTTCATTCTCATTGGTAAAGGTCCCTTCATAGTCATAAATCGTGTAGTAGGCACCTAATCCTGCCAATCCGTAAGGGGCTATCTGAGCGTTTAACGGCAAAAACATCATTAATGAGCCCGTAACAGGGACAAACTTTGTTTCTACTGATTGGCCCGCAAACTCATAACGTTGTCCCGATCGGTAATCCACTGCTCCTTCTATGCCGAGGACCGGTCCCAGCCGGATGCGGGCCTGGACACCACCGTAAAAACTACCATCTTCAGCGTCACTGGCTTTGTAGTAGCCCAGCCTGGGGCCGAAGCCAATAGTATTTTTTATGGCAGCGCCATCAGAAGATGACTGACCTTGCGTAATTAATGGAACCGCAAGCAGGGAACAAACAAATGGGAGTAATATCAGTTTTTTCATAAAGCATACCATTTTCAGTTTAACATTCACCCATTTGTAATATGATATACTCTGGATTGTTCCACTTGTTTGAACGGCTGTTACTGGTTGCTGATATGGTATCGGATTAGCTGTTCAATTGAGGGTAGGGTCTCATTTTCTTGCACCAATTGTTCTACTTCCGAGGTCCGGACCCCGGTGTCTTTCAGACGTATAAGCTCATCAATTGTAATATCGTTATAGCCGTAATCGTGCATATTACTGGTGAAATAGGCGGTAACCCCATGCTGACGTAACCGGATCAGTTCCTCTACAGATAAATCATATCCCAGCTCTTTCATCATTGCCGAAAAGGTGGCTGAGACATCATTTTGCCGGAGCCGTACCAAATCATCCAGTGTAAGATCGGTATATCCGAGATCTCGCATGCGTGAAGTGAACGTGGCAGTGACTCCATCCTGCCGCAACTGAATAAGATCTTCCCTTGTGAGGTCGGTGTAGCCCATCTCCTCCATCCATGTACCCATCTCTTCCAAAAGCTGCTCGTCTGGCTGATCCACCCAGCTAAAAAAATTCTGTGCTGAATTCGTAATTTCCTGTTCAGGTACACTGTAGCGAGCATATGCATAAAAGAGAAAAGCGATTACAAAAGCCCCGAACAGTACATAGCGTGAGATACGAGAAATTGTGTTTTGCCCGACAACACCTGAACTTTTCCTGCGCACACCCTGCCCTGCCGATTCACTTTCTTCCAAAAAACGAAGCTGGTTCCTCAGAGTTTTAAATTTTGAACCCATCGTCATTCCTTGATTTCTTACATTTGCCAACAGGTACTACGAACACATGTGACAAAAGATTCAAAATCCAGGGCCGCTTATCAGGTCAAGATTTAGAGCTTTCCCCTTTAAGATGCGGCAGAAAGCGATCTGCTCAATTCATGGAATGTGACCGGTTTAGTAAGAAAAGCGAGATGATCAATCTCTTTAATCCGTTTTTTATAGCTGTCATCTGAATTACCAGTTACAAAAATGACGGACGTCGGATTTTGCTCATTGATTTTCTGCATCGCCTGGATCCCATCTAGTTGGCCCCCGAGACGGATATCCATTAAGATTAAATCGGGTTTATGTCGTTGAGCCGATTCAACTGCAGCTTCTCCAGTTGAGACTTTGTCAATGACGTTATGTCCCTGTTTAGTAACCATTTGATCAAGCATGAGAGCAATAATCATTTCATCCTCAACAATAAGTATATTCTTCTCCAACGTTTCTGTCTCTTGTGGTTAAAATAACTTCAGCGTTCTGTACATGATTTATTACCAAGAGAATTATTCCCACCCCATGTTACACTATTAATATTTTTTAATATAGCTACTCTTGGGTAAGAGACTTTCTTATCGAAGATATTATTCTAAAATTAAGGTCGATTATTCGATTAATTTTTGTAACATTTTTGGAGAGCTTTTTACAAACAAATTATGTAAGCGATGGATGGGGAAATACTTACGTGGATCTTTCTGATTGGGGGGATTTTGTTGATGCTGATCGAAACAGTCGTTCCGGGAGGTGTCTCATTTTTCCTGGGATTGAGCGGATTGCTTGTAGGTGCTCTGCGTTTTTTCGGCATCCTCATGGAGCCCACCAAAGCTGTAATCACCTGGTTATTTACCTCCATCGGGTTGATTTTGCTTATGCGTCCGCTAATCATGAAATACTGGGGTGGCGAAAGCACTTTTAAGCTGGCTGATGAAGATTATGAAGCGATCGACGAGGTTGTAGACGTCATCGAGCCGGTTAACTCTATGGACAACTCAGGACGCATCCGGTACCAGGGCATTTCCTGGAAGGCACAAACACTTGAGGGCAAACTGGAAAAGGGACAAAAAGCCAGAATAAAATACCGGGATAATGTCACCTGGATTGTGGAACCGATGGATGAACTTGAAGACGGGAATTAGTTGGTCAAAAGGTCTCAAGTCCAAGGTCTAAGGTAATTTTGACTTTGGCCTCTTAGAACTTCGACCTCCGACCTTAAGACTTTCTGACCAACACCATCAGGAGAGCTCTTCAGATACACATTACATTCGATTAAACTTAAAACATTAAGGAAACATCATGTGGACAATACTTTTAGTACTGATTTTAATCGGGGTATTCCTCGTCACCAAAGTTTTTATGATCGTTGAGATGCGCGAAGAGGTCATTAAAGAACGTTTGGGGAAATACAACAAAACGCTTAAACCGGGATTCCATTTTCTAATCCCTTTTGTAGACCGCCCGGCCTATCGGCAGGAGATGCGGGAACAGGTAATTGATGTACCGAGCCAGACCTGTATCACCAAAGACAATATCGAGGTGGAGGTCGACGGCTTGGTGTATATCAAGGTGATGGACTCCTACAAGGCCAGTTACGGAATCGGAGATTACCGGCCGGCCGCTGTCAACTTGGCACAGACGACAATGCGGAGTGAAATCGGTAAAATAACGCTTGATGAAACGTTCTCGGAACGCGAACAGATGAACGAAAATATCGTGCGCGAGATCGATAAAGCCTCCGACCCATGGGGCATCAAGGTGATGCGGTACGAGATCAAAAACATCCGTCCCTCCAGCGATGTCATTAACACGCTGGAAAAGCAGATGGAGGCCGAACGCGACAAGCGCGCCGAGATCACTGAGTCTACCGGAACGCGCGATGCCCGCATCAACGAGTCGCAGGGTGAACGGCAGTCGGCTATTTTGCTGTCCGAATCCAACCGGCAAAAACGGATCAATGAAGCAAAAGGGAAAGCCAGGGAGATGGAGCTGATCGCCCAGGCCACAGCCAAAGGACTCGGCCGTATAGCAGAAGCAATTGAAAAGCCCGGCGGACAGCTGGCAGTAAAAACACGCCTCACCGAGCAGTATATCGATCAGCTGGGCAAAGTTATTGAAGGTGCAAATATCTCTGTACTCCCTACTGAGACTGCAAACCTGAAAACATTTTTTGAAGGCGTTGGCAAGGTGAGCGACCACACGAGACCAAATATAAACTCAACTTCAACAGGAGACGCACAATGATTGAGACTATCAGCAAAGTATTACTCGGACTTTTAGCGATCTATGTACTGTACAAGTTCATTCAATCGATACAGCTTGTCCCCACCCAAAAAGCCTACATCGTGGAGCGGCTTGGCCGATATCAAAGAACACTCGGTCCTGGCTTTCACGCCCTGGTCCCGTTTTTTGACAAGGTGAAATACCGGCAGGATCTGCGTGAGGAAACCATAGAGGTGGAACCGCAGGAGTGTTTCACCAAAGACAATGTGAAGGTGGAGGTGGACGGGGTTATCTACCTGAGTGTAATCGACCCGGTGAATGCCAGTTATGGCGTTACGGACTACCGCTTTGCCTCTGTACAGCTCGCACAAACCACCACGCGTTCCGTCATCGGTACCATGGATTTGGATGACACCTTTGAGGATCGCGCCGTGATCAATAAGGAGGTTGTAGAAGTGCTAAGCGAGATGGAGAAGGCTTGGGGGATCCGCGTACACCGCTATGAGATTAAAAACATCATGACGCCCCGAACCATCCAGCGCGCCATGGAGCGGCAAATGACAGCCGAGCGAGAACGCCGAGCGACGATTGCGCACTCCGAAGGTGTCATGGAATCCAGCATCAATGATGCCGAGGGACGGAAGCGTGAGGTCATCAATGTCTCGGAAGGTGAAATGCAGCGGCGCATCAACGAGGCGGAAGGGGTGGCGAAGGAGATTGAAGAACTAGCCGAAGCAACTGCCATCTCCATCGAAGCAATCGCCGAAGCCCTCAATACACAAAAAGGAAAAGAAGCGATGCAGATGCGGCTCGCGGAAAAATATATTAACCAATTGTCCAAGCTTGCCGACAAAGAGAACGAGGTTATCATTCCAACTGATATCTCCAACTATGACGCGATCATGAAGGGACTCTCGTTGGATAAAATCTCTATCGTGCCTGATACAGACAAGTCCTAAGAGGACACTATTTTCAGCGTCTCAATACTTTGTTGTGATGCTTCTCCACCGCAGGACTATAATTCTTATAAGTACCTATTTTTACATAACTTATGAGAATTTTTAGTAGCTTTCGAATTCAAATAAGCGGGAAACTTAAATGGAGAGCATAATATGAAATGTCTAAACGTACTATTGGCAGGAGTGCTGATTTCAATTGCCTGCAATCTTGAAGCAAACGCACAAATATTTGATCGGCTAAAGAAAAAAGCGCAGCAGGCTGCAGAACAGAAGCTGGAAGAAAAAATGGCTGAACAGGTAGCGCAGGCAGCTCAGCAAATGGTAGAAAAGAGCTGGAATTCGATCTTTGGTGAAATGAGTGGTGACAGCCTGTCCGGAACGTATCCGTTTGCCATGAACAGCAATGTAAAAACCGAGGATCTATATCGTTTTGATACAATAACGACCATGCAGATCGAAACGACCAGGAAAAACGGCAAATCTGATCCGCCGGTTCTAATGGATATGCATTACAATCAGAATGAGATGTATACCGGCACCTCATTCAGATCGGAAGAGATGAACAATGAAGATGGTGAATTGTTCATAATCTACGATTTAAAAAATTCTGCCATGCTCATGTTGATGAGCAATGAGGAGGATAAGTTTTCATTTAATTATGAATGGAAACAGGATACCGAAATGTCGGGTGAATCAGCTGCTTACCAGGAGACTGACTGGGACAACATCAACGAATGGCAGGGCTATACCAAAATTGGAAGTCGTAATATACACGGTTATGCTTGCGACGGTTACAGATCCGAATCAGATGAAGGATTGGTTGAACTGTGGGTGACACGGGACACTTTCCTGGGAACAGACCTGATGCTTTTTAAAGCGCAAACCAATGCCAAACAGATGAAGGGGAAAATTCCTGAAGACTATCCCTATGGCACCATTATGGAGATGGTTTCAGAAGACAAGACGAGCGGTGATAAAACCACCATGAAGATGATAAATATCAATCAAGAAGCGAATATTCAGTACAAGATGGCTGATTACCCTTCCATGAGCTTCACTGCCAAAGCAATGGAAGAGTAAAACAGCGGACATTTTTATTGATATAAATGGCACGCATCCATATCCTGTGCTACCGATTACTCAAGAATAATTTTATAGGCAACAGTTACTTATGGATGTACAGATTAAAGGAAAGGTAGACCAGATACTCGAAGAGCAATCCGGAACTGGAAAGAACGGGCCTTGGCGCAAGCAGGAGTTTATACTCGAAACTCAGGATCAGTACCCCAAGAAGGTATGCATTACGCAGTGGGGTGAAAAAATCGACGAGTTCGATGTGCAGGAAGGGGAAACGCTCACGGCACACGTGGATATTCAGAGCCGGGAATATAACGGCCGCTGGTATACCGACGTTAAAGCCTGGAAAATCGAGCGCGGGCAGCAAGGACCTCAACAAGGCGGGCCACCCGAAGATGTTCCGTTTAATGATGAGGAGCCAACGATAAATATGGATGACATGGATGAGGACGAAATTCCTTTCTAGGACATACCTCTTTAACTGGAATGTAATGAACGCAAGGTGCAGTCTCATAAGAGTTGCATTCCATGTTCGCAATCCATTCCCTGATCAGCGCCACTGCTTCTTCATGAACAAGGGGCCGGCCAATATCAGGCATACAAACTTCCGGCCCGATTGATTTCATGCGATGGACCAAGATCGATTTACCCGGTTGGCAAAGCAGGATACTGTATCTCAATCCGCCGGAACCTGCCCCACTACCCACCGGCGACTTACAAACTCCCAAGCGAAACGGATCCTGCTCCTCAAGCGAGAGGTAAAGTGCCGAGTTATTGGCTGAACCATTCAAATACACTGTCAGGTTTTCCTTCAGTTTTTCCACTGCACTTCCCATGATTTTCGCTTCCATCATCTTTGTCCATTTTAGTTTATCAATCCGGCGTTAATATTTTGGATATATGGTTGAATAAGCTGTGAGAGTGCTATCTCTGACGCTTTCTTTTCCCATTTGCGCAGGACCTCTCCCCCGCTGAGAGTGAGACTTTTCCCACGGACGGCGTAGATCTCGACGGGACGTGCAACATTTCTCAGTTCAAACCTGCCGACAAATACCGATTTCAAGTCGGGATGGTTTTTTAGTTCATCTTCCACCTTGTCCGATATCAGGATTCCACCTGCAAAAGAGAGCGATTCGATACGAGAAGCCACGTTAACCACATCGCCATAAATGCCATCACTAGTAACAATGATCTCTCCCATATGTATACCGATCCGTACCGGGACGATAGGTGCTTTGTTAAGCTCTTCCTGGATCTTTCTCGCGCACAGCGTTGCCTGGTAAGCACTTTGGAATGTTACCAGCGCGCCGTCACCATAATACTGGCGGATTTGTCCGCTGAATGCTGTCACCTGCATTTCCACTACGCTACGTTTCCGATTCCGAAGGGCGATCGCCTGCTGCTCATCTTCCTGCATCAGCGCCGTGTATCCTACGATATCGATAAACATGACTGCGGCAAGGAGCCTGGTATTTTCTGTGTGCGTGTTCACTTGTCACCTCGTTAGATCAGTTGAGTTCCATTGTACTTTATAGATAGGCAGTAATACGGGTGGAAAATGCGCCGAGAAGGTGGGGAAATTCAGACATTCGACCAAAATGACGATTATTGGTGATTAGTCCCCTTTTTGAGATTCGGATTTTCTGGACTTTGAAAGCCGAGATATTCCTTAATCCAGCCTTTTATAAAATAAGTTTCAACTTTTTTTGGGAAGACACTAGCTGGTATTAGAGGAGTTCTTAACAAAAAGAGGGACAAGAATGTGTTCTGAGAAGGGAACTAAACAGTGATCATTCAAACGTTATTCTTCCAATTAGATGCTCTCTTGTGAAATAAAGATCGCCATTGGGATCAAATGTCATGTCTATAAAATTTTGTGATATGATGGTCCTTACCTTTCCCGCTGCAGTTATTTTGCGGAGCTCTCCCCGGGATCCCAAGCTAACATTTCCCACATAAAGATTCCCATATTGGTCTATTGCAAGTGACGAAGGAAAATCAAATTTAGCCTCCTCTGGATCACCATCGCGATGACCGTCACTCCCTACTAAGCCCGCGAAAGTGCTTACTTCCGCGGTCGCCAAGTCAATCATTCTAACCACATGATTTCCTTTGTCAGCTACGTACAGATATTGTTCATCGGGACCAAGTGCCAAACCTGACGGACCACTGAACAGTGCTTTATCACCCGGGCCATCTCTAAATCCAGCAAAAGCCCCACCGGCAATAGTAGTTACCTCACCATCAGCCGTTATTTTCTTAATTTTCTGGGGAGCTTCTTTTATCGATCGGCTGCCTGTGCTAAGAAATATCACACCGTTGCTATTCACTACGATACTCTTCAAATTCATAAATTCAGCCTCGTTACCGGTTCCATCACGATCTCCCCTATTACCGTTACCTGCAAGTGTGGTTACTTCTCCCTGGGGGGTAATTTTTCTGATCCGGTTATTGCTGCGATCAACAATGAATAGGCTGCCGTCTTGAGCCAAAGCTATATCAGAAGGATACGAGAACTGTGCCTCCTCAACATTACCATCCTTGTAACCACGACGACCGCCGGCATAGGTACTCACCATTCCACCGGGAGTGATCTTCTTAATCTTATGATTTACCAGGTCTGCCACAAACAGATTACCATCCTGATCGGCCACGATACCACTTGGTTTATTGAATTGAGCATTCGAGGTGTCGCCGTCTGTATCTCCCCGGTAGTAACTACCCGCCCATACTTGCATGGTGAAATTTGTATCCAAAAGAATAGGGTCCGGCTTTTTCATAGGCAGATCAACCTGCAGGGTATCTTCCGAACAACCCACGTAGATACCTCTGGAAAAAAGACTGGTATAGGTTGGAACAGACAGGTAATATGCCAAGCTATCGCCAACCTGCTTCCGGGCAGAAAGAACAAAGGTGTCCAGTAAGCAATCCAGTCCACCGACAAACGCCGTAATTTTATACTTCCCGTATGTCTGCGTTTTTACCTCTGCAATTTCTTTGATATCTGTACAACAGCCCATTATCGGGTCTTCTTTGCGTTGCGTAAGCGTCACGGATATCCCTGCTATGGGAGATCCATCCTCTTCGCTGTAGGCCGTCCCAGCAATAATTAACATAGCTGGCTTTGGCTTCTCCTCCTGTCCCCCTGAGGTTGAAAATAAAGCATCACAACCAACCAGTGCCAATGACAGGAGTGCCATTATGAAAGCCCCATTTTTCATTGTTATCCCTCCCCTTCAGTTCTATTTTGAAAGTGAGAATTGAATAGAAACCGTTGGATGCAAAGCGAACTTATCTTGATACACCGACGGCTGTATTCCCATTGAAAATCCCAATGGCACCCTTACCCATTTTTCGGTCTCAACCAGCGCTCCTGTGATAGCTCCGACGGCACCTCCTGCCAGAATCCCCAACACGGCTCCGAAGACAAAGGCTTCTCCATCTGTTAATTCAAAAGATCCACAGAATAATTCTCCCTCACATGGTTTAGGATCCGGGTTGGTGGCAGCGGCAATGATACCAAGCAGAAGCCCGCCTGAACCTGCACCTAGCAGGGCTCCTTTCAGCGGCTTACGTTTCTTGCCGGCACTTACAGATAGTTTTCGAATTGAGCTATTTGGGATGTAATACGTAGAATCATTCCTGACGGCCAGAATGGTAACCGACCCCGAATTATCCAGGACTGTCCCAATGATTCTTCTATCACTCATCGAAGGAGCATCTATTTTAACCCGGTCTCCCTTCGCAACGCCTTGTATCTGGGCCGATACTGTGGTTGTTGAGATGAGGATGCCAATCGATATCATCACTAGTTGTTTCCAGCAGTTACCAGATAAACTACTCCTTTGACCTAACATGATGACCCTCCATATTACTTTGATCGTTAAGGACCTATTTTATTCTCTATACTAGCCTTGATCGGGGTAGAGAGATGGGACATTAAGCGGTAACAAACCCGACATGCAAGCTTAAGGTTATCCCACGACCACCTTGCCCGGATAGCCTACCTCTATACTAGACATACCCTATGCCCTACCCTAGACACAGCCTTCGTCTAGCCTAGACACGGCCTATGTCTAGGCTACGCAGACCTTATCTGGTATTTGAGGAGTTTGGACACTGATTTGGACACTGAATTGAGACTCTTTTTGATGTCCGTTTTCTCTACCCCAAATGCCGGTTATGTCTCCGTGCCCACTCAGTAAGTTACCTCACAAACAATCGATCACACATAAAAAAGGTGACAACAATGGAAGCTTACGCTTATATCCCGATTCATAGATCAAGGTGTTTAATATTGTTAGTACTCTGTTTTATTACTCAAAATGTCCAAGCACTCCAATTGGTACCGGAAGTTAAAAACCGGGACCATGTGTTTGATCACGTTATAAATATGCGTGGAGAGTCCAGGCTTTCTCTGTTTACCGGCCTCCCAGTAATTGGCAGTAGCGAATATGCGTATGGTGTATCCAACCGGCTGACGGTGGGTATTCTTGGTGGTTTCACTCCCTTTGAGGAAGCAATCGGCCTTCGAGTACGTACGGTTTTATATCAAAGTAAAGAATCCTTCCGGGTGTACTACTGCACGCCAATCATTTTCTATCCTCAAACCCAAAAACCGGATCCAGATCCGTGGTTTATTACCAGACCTAACATCAATTTTGAATGGGTGAAGAGATCAAACTTCAGATATAAAATTGGGGGAAGCATTATTGCATCGGCTTCGGCGCATGATCTTTGGGGAAATGCTTCCGAATCACAGCATTCACCTGGATTGTGGTCCGCCGTTCATGCCGGGGTTAGCTTGCCGGTTGGGGCAAACATCTCCTTCCAAACCGAATTATCGTACGTTACCAAGGGTTTTCAGACGATAGATACGTTTTTTGGGGGACCGCCATTCATTCTAATAACGGGGATATCGTATACTTTTTGACAGATTGCCCATGTGGAAAAGGACGCTGTCATCGACTTTCCTCTTCCACGAATTCGGAGGGTGTGACCCCAAAGGTTTGCTTAAAAAGACGAGAAAAATACTTGGCGTCCTGGAAGCCCACTTTGTATGCAATTTCCGAAATATTACCCCATTTTTGACGCAATAATTGACTTGCACGTTCCAGGCGCATCAGGCGGATGTAGCCGCCCGCCGAGAGGTCGGTGATGGAACGGAGTTTCCGCTGAAGCTGCCGTGAACTCAGGTTCACTTCGCCTGCCAGCCAGTCGACACTAAAATTGCTGTCCTCCATATGCTCTTCGATTACCTCCTGGACCTGTTGTAAAAACCGGGCGTCTTCCGAGGTAACATCCACCTTTTCTCCTTCAATGCGAACCTGCTGGCTAAACTTTTTCCTGAGTTTCTTTCGGAGGTCAATCAAATTCTCAACCCTGACCATTAACTCGGCAGCACTAAATGGCTTGCTGATGTAGTCGTCTGCGCCGAGTTCCAGCCCCTCGATCCGGCTTTCCTCGGAGGCCTGTGCAGTCAGCAAAATAACGGGGATATGATTTAGTTCTGGCGATTCTTTGATGATTTTGCAGAGTTCAAACCCGTCGGGGGCCGGCATCATAATGTCGCTGATCACCAGGTCGATGCTGTCATTTCTCACCAGTTCCAGGGCTTCAGCGCTCTCCTCCTTTGCTATGACAACATATCGCCGGGACAAGTAAGGCTCCAGGTAGGCTAAAATGTCTGGGTTATCGTCCACTAGCAGAACTGCTGGCGCATCATCTGAACGCCTTGTCTCCTCCTCCAAAAAGTCAACACTTTCTTGTGTCACAAGCTCAGGCTGCTGCTTCCCCGGTACTCCATTTCCTCCCTCTTTTGATGCAGCTAAAATTCCTGGAAGTGCAATTATAAATTGGCTCCCGCTCCCCGGTTCACTGCTCACATCGATCTGCCCGCCGTGAAGTTCAACAATCTCTTTCGCCAGTGAAAGTCCAATGCCGGTGCCGGTATGAAATGTCCCCGAACTATGGGCAACCTGGTAAAAGCGATCAAAAATGTGGGACAGCTCGTCCGAGGGAATACCAATGCCGGTGTCACTCACAATAATTTGTATCTTTCCTTCCACCGAATCTGTCTTGGTGAGTGAGACAGTCACCCGGCCACCCTCTGGCGTGAATTTAATTGCGTTGGAAACGAGGTTCCCGATTACCCGTTCTATCTGCTGTGGATCCACTTCTGCAATAATGGGACGAGATGGTAGGTCACAAGCCAGCTGAACCCGGTGCGACTCGGCCAGCGGCCCAAAGGAGAGTACCTGATCACGGATTAACTCAGACAAATCGACCTCTTTCAGTTCCAGTTTAATCTGGCCGGCATCAACTTTGGAGAGATCTAATAATTGATTTATCAATTCCAGCAGACGTTGGCCATTATGGAGCATCAGTTGTAACAGGTTGGTTCTGACAATTTTCTTTCCACTCTGTTCACCCTCCTTTAATATATCTTTCAAGGGACCCAGAATTACCGTAAGTGGCGTGCGAAATTCATGGCTGATATTGGCAAAAAACCGGTCTTTGAGCTTTTCGTTTTCCAGCAACTGATCAGCCTGGAGCTCCGATTTCTCCTTCATTTTTTGGAGTATCTCAGCACGCTCTTTCAACTTCCAACTTAATTCTTCTGCCTCTTTCTTGGCCAGGTGTTGCCGATATCGGTTAATATATAACTGAGATGAGATACCTGTTAACAACAAAGCAATCACAGAAATGATAACTATTTGTGAAATCTTTAGCTGTAGGGGGTTTAACCCGAGCCACCCGGGTACAAATTGCAAAATAAGTATCGTTGAGACTATCACTGTAATAGCCAGCAAAGCAGTTTGCCAACCTTTATAGGGTACCATGGCAACCGCAAATACAAGTACAATAGTTAAATAGGTTGTCGTAGCAGACACATCTTGATTAGCTATATCATCCATTAGTATGGCCGAGCAGATGAGCAACACCAGGGAATAAATAAGTCCCCTTATCCAGTTCAGTGAGATAGAGCTATAAGAGATCGGAATAATTGAGAGGCACAATAAGAGGATGAAGCTTTTGTCTAAAACCATAATATGGACATCAGGATCAAATCCGCTGTAATCCCAATGCACGGATTTGCCCAGCCAAAAAACAAATGCAGCAACATAGACTATCACTATAACTACACCTAATATTCCATAGATAAGCAATCCCTGTCTCGCAAGTGATCTGAGCAGTTCCTTGTAGTCAGCATCTCTCTCATAAGGTCCAATTGTAAGAAATAGACGGAGAGATATTTTTTTGGATAAGTCTCTCATGATTCATTCGAGTTTTTGTCCAGTTCAAAACACCCGTTCCCTTCATTTTTTTCAGAAAATCACCCTACCTATCTAATTAACGCAATTTATCACATATAAACACTTGTATTTATTAAACTTACTATATTAATATATGCCATCACTTGATTGGCATATTCTGAAAAATTGTGGAATAATGTTATGGAGTGTCGCTTTGTAAAATTCCCTCTATAATTGTTTTCCCAACTATTTATCCTGATGGGGAGCAGCAATGTATTCAGTTCTATTTAGCATATTGTGTGGATTTTCTACTCTTCCGGGAATATTGCCGGCTATTGAGCAATCGCTACCGCCCTCCATCTCCGTTGACTCTTCAACGACTGATACAGGCCAAGTAGAAAAAACCGAATTTGTCCTGCTCCCGATCTTCTTCTCCTCACCAGACACGCGCCTGGCGATTGGTATTTTGCCCCAAATCGTATTCCGAACTTCATCCGCCAGCAATCCCTCCAGCGTTCGCATGGATTCCTACTACACCCAAAACAAGCAGTATCATTTACTCCTGCGGCCTAGAGTGTGGCTGCGGGATAATTCCTATAGCCTCACGGGCAAGTTTTCCCTCAAAAAATGGCCGACTTCCTTTTATGGAATTGGGAATGCCAGCACAAGTGACAAGCAAAAGTTTACCGAACAGCTTTATGAGTCCTCCATCGAAGCAATGAAAAATATTGGAAAGGGATACTTCACCGGTCTGAACTACGCCCTGCGTTATGGTAAAATAAATCCTGAAAGCCCAGAGGCCCGGTCAACTCTTGCAACAGTCTCCGGCCATGGAACAACACTGACCTCTTCCATTGGTTTTTTGTTCAGGCAAGACACACGCGATAATCACTTCTATCCGCGTAGAGGAGATTACCATACCCTGGAATTTTCTGTCGCCTCAAAATTGATGGGCAGTGACCACACCTTTGCGCAGTTCACTGCCGATTTTCACAAGTATATCCCCATCCATCGATCACACGTGCTGGCCGTTCAGGGTTTGGGCTCCGTCTCGGTCGGCGACCTGCCTTTTCGATTGCTACCCTCAGTGGGAAGCACAATGCGTGGATATTCCTCGGTGCGATACATCGACCGTAACCTGGCAGCCCTACAGATAGAATATCGTGTGGCCCCGCTGTTTGGGAGGATCGGATTTGTTGCTTTTGCCGGCGTCGCGGATGTCTTTGAGCATCCTGATGACTTGCATTTGGACAAGCTGAAATATGCCGTTGGAATCGGGATCCGTTACCTCTTCTCTCGTTCTAAAAAGATCAATATTCGCTTGGATTACGGTATTGGTCGCCGCAGCTCGGGCAACTATGTTGATTTAGGCGAAGCTTTTTAAATAGCGTTGTTGCTGGTACGGAACCTGCAAACAAGTCAGGTGTTTAACTAGAGTCAAAAGAAAAGAAGAGTATATTTTCTTAAGGATTATTTAACAGTAAAAACCCTATTCAATGATTACCTTAGTAGTCCTAAAAACAAAGTCTTTTTGACTAACAACTAAACGAACCCTTCCAACCTAGCAGGGTTCGACCCCATAAGCTTTTGAAAATAAAAAGAGGAGAGATTACAATGCAGGAAGAATTAGAAATTATTACCGAAGAGGAAAAAGAACGATTCCGTGACCTTTACCAAAAAATTTTACAGGCCATTGAGTCTAATGAGGAGGATAATACAAATGAATAAATTTTCTTAGGCCATTCAAGGGAAGAAATTAAACGATATAGGGGACTATGAATCCCATATAATTTCTTACTCTCCTGCCAGGCACCTATTCATATCTGTCATTTACTGCCACCTGTAATTGCTCCGGTTTTATATGTGCTTCTGAAGCTAAACAAGACTCCAGATATATACGCTTTTGTTAATCCAGTGGGATTTACCCATTTTTAGCTACAACCTTGTTTTCCATTTAGTTATGCATTAGTTAATAAATCTATGACAGAACAGATCCTGTTCCAGCTGATTTTTTTGGCTCTGTCAAGTTCTCCAGCCGATGAACTGGATCAAACGGAGTTAGCAACCGAAATTAAAAATGGAAACCACCAGGCCTTTAAAACATTTTTTGAAAACCACCAGGATGCGTTATATCGCTTTCTGCTAAGCAAAGGAGTCTCAGAACAAACGGCAGAGGACCTCATTCAGCAGGCCTTCATCACTATCTGGGAAAAAAGAAATGGGATCGACGAAACGAAATCATTACGAGGATATCTTTTCAGAATTGCCTACACACGGATGCTTAACCACTTTCGTGACCGTGCAAAATTTAATGATGAAGAACCCGACATCTCGGATGAGTCCTCCCTGACTCCAGAAGACCATGCCCGACACCAAGACCTGTTATCTGCCGTTGAAGATGCCATTGAACAGATGCCAGAAAAGAGGCGCATGGTATTTGAATTTTGTTTTATGCAGGGATTTACCTACAAGGAAACAGCAGGCACGCTTGGGGTCACCCGCAAAACAGTCGAAAATCATATGGGACTCGCGCTCAAGGATATCCGTAGTGCACTTGGGGAATTCTCCGACTTTTAGCTTGTTTTTATAGAAATATGCATACAAAACAATAATTTACAGACAAAATTTTCTACATTAGCAAAAACCGTTAGGGGTAACCCCCTGCTTGATGTGTAATAAGCACAAAGATTCCTTAATACATATCAACTAACGGAGATTATTATGCAAACGGCTTCTAAACCTAAAATTAATTTTCGGAACCCACTTTTTTTTATAGTGGTTGCGATTACGTTGGCTCTTTCGGGGTGTACACTTGACGGCTTATCAGACGAACCTGTAAATACTGAGGTAAGCGAGTCGGATCTTGAGGCGGCAAGCCAGATTCTGGGTGAATCACTTTCCGATGAAAACAGCGGTGTGATGGCAAGCCTGAACGATGCCCTTTCGACGGTATCGAGCAGTGGATTTGAGCGAGCCAAGGCCAAATCAGAAGACGGCTCCTCCCTGCAATCACATGATGATGACAGCAACAGCGGGCGTGGTGAAGAGCGCAACTTCAGCTACAATTACAACTCGGAAACCGGGGTTCACACTATAGCATTTGAGCGGATTGTACATAACAATGAATATTTCAAGAGCGTCAAGGATACGCTTAAATATATCTTTACTGACAATAACGGTCAGTTTATTGCCTTCCCGCGACAAAATAAAGATCGAATCGAAACGATCGATTTCAAGGGATTCCGCGAAGGACAGATCGAGTCGCAGGTCAGGGAATCTCATTTTGTACGTCAGGATACCTTTTTCATTGACGGAGCGTCTGAAGCATCGTCCATATTGCGAATCGACGGCGTTCACCATGGACGGGGTGAGCTCAGCACTCAAAATGATGCTGGAGAAAACCTGCAGCGAAACTATAATACGAAGATTAGTTTCCTCGACATACAGATTGACAAAACGGTGGTAGCGGAAAACAGAGGTCTTGAGCAGGGGGTTACCGGGACCTTAAGCTGGGAGATGGTTATCGAAAAGAGCACCAACGGAAGCACCGAAACGAAAACCATTACCGGTACCGTTGAAATGAACGGTGACGGTACGGCACTGCTGCGCTTCGAAGGATTTCAAAAGCTGTTCCTTATCAATCTCGATGACGGGGATGTCAGGGATCATGATGATGAATTCGAAGGTCGCGTCAAGCGCGTAAATATAGATGCCAACACTTTTGTACTGGCCAGCGGGCGTACAATCAAACTATCTGAAGAGGTGGAAATCAGCGATGATAGCGATGTTACGAGACTTGAACAAGTAGGAAGAGCGATTGAAGATGGAGCCCACGTAAAGGCTGAGGGATCAGGTTCTGTTGAAGGCGACCAGTTTATCGCTACCGAAGTCACATTTGAGGTTGAAGAAAGTGATGGCCGGCACTTTGAAGGCTGGGTGAATAGAATCAACCTCGATACCGGCATTCTTACGTTTAATGAAGAGGATCATGTGCGTTTTGGAGAAAAGTCCATTATCTCAGAAAGTGGAGATCTTCTGTCACTGGCAGGCGTTAAGGAGGCTCTTGAAAATGGCTATCAAGTAAAAATAATTGGATACGGAAAGGCAGATGAAAACTCTGATGCCGAGCTGTTGGTCGTGGAAGCTAAGTTTCAAACGGACCGCAAAGAGTTCGAGGGCCATGTGACCGCAGTACACCCAGACTTGGGAACCTTTACCATTGGCGGCGAACTCACCATACAGATCAATGATAATACCACTATTTCGCAAGAAGGAAATCTGTATAATCTGACGGAAGTTGCTGAAGCCCTTGAAATGGGATATGATGTGGTTGCTTTCGGTGGCGGGATACGCACCAACGATACCGAAACCGGATTGCTGGCAAATAAAGTCACTTTCAAAGTTCGGTCTGAACAGTTTGAAGGTCATATCACCGGGGTAAGCCTGGATGCAGGTACCTTCACTATTAACCAGGAATTGACCATACGTGTTGGCGACAATACCATTGTCTCGGAAAGTGGTAATCTCTACAGCTTGCAAGAAGCTGCTGAAGCATTGGAAGCCGGTGCTGATATTGTAGCATATGGTTCCGGGAAAATTTCCAGCAGTACGGACAGCAAATTGATTGCAAATGAGGTCGTATTCAAAGCCCAACACGAAGAGTTTGAAGGCAACGTAACGGCTGTTAATCTTGAAACCGGTACTTTTACGCTGGATGAAGAACTGACAATCCGAGTTGGCGAAGAAACGATTATTTCAGAAAGCGGAGAGTTCCACACGCTTGGTGCTGTTGCCGAAGCCCTTGAACAGGGACAGGCTGTAGTCGCCTTTGGTGACGGAATCTATGACCGGGCTACCGATGCCAGAATTCTTGCAGCCGAAGTCAGGTTTGAGCTCACGCAATAATCTAAATTTAGACATCAGGGCGGGCCGATTCCCAAAAAGTCGGTCCGCTCATTTAATCTTAACCCATGGCTGATAAATTTAACATACCAGAAGATGATCGGGACTTGATACTGGCCCGGGAAATCGGCCAGCGATTGGATACCGGGTCCAGCTTATCTGATATATCGGATCCCCTGATGCAACCGTTGCTGAAATTCCGTGAGGAAAGGGAAAAACGCTCATCCCGCCTGAAGACTGATTCAACAGGTTTATGGAATTCTATTGAGCAACAGATTTCTCCGGATGAACAAAGTACCCCAAATTACCGATTGTACAATCTCAGAAATTACCGGGTTTGGGCCGCTGCAGCAGCAATTCTTCTTATTGTTACTACTGGATTGTTTTATTTGTTAAACCAGCCGACAGCTACCTTAATTACTGAAACACAAGGTTTTACCCAAACCATTAATTTAGCAGACGGTAGCACTGTTACCCTACGCCCTTATTCTAAAATTCATCTTGTTACTGAAAGTCCCGAAAAGCTGGAATATGATCTCACCGGCGAAGCTTTTTTTGATGTCGTTTCAAATCCCGACCGAACATTTTCGGTCAAAGCCGGTAACGGGCGTGTGAATGTACTGGGCACAAGCTTTATGCTGAGCAGTTGGGGAGACCTGGTCCAAGTCTACCTACAAGAAGGTTCTGTACAGTTTGAGACGGTAGACCGCTCTGCATCCACAACTCTGGAGCCCGGTGAATATGCTTCGATAAGTGGATCCAGACTTACTGAACCGGAAACTGCCAACGAAGAGCTTTTTACTGACTGGATAAATAACGAGCTGGCATTCCAGGATCAGCCGGCACAGTATGTCTTTTCCGAACTTGAGCAACATTTTAATATATCAATCACCGCTTCCAGGAACATTGCAGAAACCCGGATTGGCGGGCGCCTCAGCCTAGAAAATCTTGAAGCCAGCCTGAATGATCTGGGGCTGGTTCTTGGCGGTACATTCATCTCAACGGGGGAAAAACAATACAGATTTGAAGCCGAATAATAACGCTTGAACACGTGTGAGGTATGTTGGATTATTTGAAGAAGAAGGGGATACTATTCCTCGGTACAATCAGCTTATGTCTATTGGCCATACCTGTCTATGGCCAATTTTCATATAACAATGCCCCCCTCATTGAGATCATAAATGATCTGCAGAATCAAACGCCGTACCGCTTTCTCTACAGGGAAGCTCATATCAACCAGGTAAATCTGTCTTTCAAATCCACGGAGGATGATTTACTCAGCAGTATGCGACCTTTGCTGGAGCATCAAAAGATTGCAATGCGCGTAGATACGGCACGAAAACAGGTGATCCTATTCCGGTCTAAAACAACCCGAAAAACCTCGAGGGTGCAGATATCAGGTTTTGTAGTGGACGCATCCACGGGGGAACGACTGCCCTACGCTACAGTAAAATGGAAACAGCATGGCGAGGTAAAAGGGACTATTTCAAACAGCGCGGGCTATTTTGTAATAGATAATGCCAGTACCTCCTCCAAACTGCTCTTGACAGCTTCATACATAGGCTACGGTCCTTCCACTGCTGAGATCAATCTGGGTGCCAACAGTCCGGTTAATGACCTCACGATCCGGCTCTCACCAGAATCGATCGATGGAAATGAGATTGTCGTTACCGGGCAGAAGTATTTCAATTCGATTAACGAGGAACTCGAACGCTTTGTGGATATCGGATCATTCAGCCCGTTTGGAGAAACCAATACCATCCGCGGATTGCAGCAATTGCCATCGGTAGGCATGACTACCGCAATGAGTGATGGCATCCATGTGCGGGGTAGTTCCTCCGACGGTTTCCATGTGATGCTGGACGGAACCTCTATTTTTAACCAGAGTCACCTGTTTGGGCTACTTGACAGCTTTAATTCAGATGTACTGCGGCGCAGTGGACTGTTTTACGATATCGCCCCGGCCCAGTACCAAGCCCCTCCCGGGGGCACGCTCTCCCTGCTTACCAAAACCGGTTCTCTGAACAATCTAAGCGCTACCGCAGGATTTAGCAACTCATCGTACCGGGCCACCATTGAGGGACCGATTAAAAAAGGAAAAAGCAGCTGGTTGCTGTCAGGTCGCCATTCCTATATGAATACGGTGGACTGGCTCAATAATGCTGGACTTGTGGAATGGGGACTGGATATCGATCGCTCCCGGGAAATCCTGGAGCCCAACCTGGTGGATGTTGAATCCAGACTGATTACACCGGGCGACTACCAAGCACGTTTCTACGACCTGCACGGAAAGCTATATTTCGAGGGTGACCATGGCGGGCGCTTTTATGTCAGCGGGTATTATGGGGCCGACCTCACCGACCAGGCTGCAGAACGACTGGTGAGAACGTTTAATGATGTGGCCAACAGTGGTGAATTGAGCCCGATCAATGTTGAAACCCAAAACGGCTGGTATAACCTGGCGGGCAGTGTACATTATGAAAACTCCATCTCTACTTCTGTTTTTAATCATAGCATGGCGGGATTCAGCGTATACGAGACAGATTATTCCAAGGAAGACTTCACATATGTACAATTTGATGAAGGTAACACCTTGATGCAGGCGTTTGTCTACCCTTTTGCAAACCGCAGTATCATCAATGAATTCAAGGCTGAGGAGAGCATTGACCTGGATTTCTATACCTTTATCTGGACCATTGGTTCTTCCTATCAATACTACCTTGGGGAATATTATGAACGCTCTTTCGATCGCCCGGGGTTCTTCTCACATGTATCCTCACACAAAATTAATGCTTACACACAGCTTGATTTTAACGGCTGGAAATATCTTCGGATGAATGCGGGTGCTCGAGTTCATTACTTCACCAATGGCTCATTCCTGGGAGCATCTCCAAGGATAAAATTAGAACTACTTCCTGAACAAGCGGTATCTTTTAGCTTTGGATATAGCAGAAACTACAAATTTCTCCACCAGGTCAACCTGTTTAACGTCGTCAGTTCGGATGTCTGGGTATTGAGTAATGAATCCCAGCCCCCCAGTGAGGTCGACTACATCACCACTGGACTCTACTTAAAACCCGCGCCCTTTACTTTTCTCCAGGCCGAAGCCTATGTAAAATCCTTTGATAACCTCCGGTTGCACGAGATCAATACACAATCTTTAACAAACACTTTTGCAGAAGCACCGTGGTTTTTTGATAACAGCGGATATGGAAGAGGGTTAGAATTATTGCTAAAGAACAGTTTCAATCGATTTAGTCTGACACAGACCTTTACATGGTCACGCATGGAACTCGAAAACAGTCGCATAAGGCAGGGGGCTGCTTTTCCCGTTGAGTGGGATCGCACATATCGCTACTCGATATCTGCAGAACTAAATCCGGTAGACAATTTTCATCTTTACCTCTCTTGGATGTATGCTTCAGGTACTCCTAACCAGCTTGCAACTTTTGGACCTGACACCCAAAAACGCCTCAACGATTACTACCGAACCGATCTGAGCCTGGAGTACAAACTAAAGACACAACACATTAGTAGTGACCTCTCAGTCTCTTTCTTCAACTTGTTTGACAGGCAAAATCCCTGGTACCGGGAATATTCATTTGTCATAGACAGGACGAAACCCCGGGACCGCTTAAGAACTACTCCGGTGACCGTTTTTGACCTTGGATTTCAACCCTCGTTCAATTTCTCCCTGACTTTTTAAGATGATCCGTTATTCTACAAAGTAGACATCCGGATCGTCGATGACTTCTGTACCATCTTTTATATCAGGGCCCTTATTAGAGAAAACGAACTCCCGCGCACGCTCCTCGTCATCCACATCAAAGTATAGTACAACCTCTTCTGGATCGTCGACATTCTGCCACAGCTTCTTCAACTTCATACCCGCTTCTCGCTGGGCTTCTCTGTGGGACTCAAAGATTTCTCTCCATCTTATAAAATCAGTTACCTTGTGTCTTACTATTAATTGCATAACTGGCTCCTCCTAACAAATTAATACCTGCAGGATTTTTTCCCGTCTTTCTTATATGATGTAAACAATTATTGCAGGAAGCAAAGTTCATACAAAATTGTTACACAAATCTAACATTAAAGAGTGAGTGGGAAATGAACCAGCTTTACATGTTAATTTACAGTAAATCCCATTGAAAAAATTACAATTAACCAACCACTACAGAATTAAGATGTATAAGAATCTGCTTCCAGCCTTCCGTGTGATTCTTCTTCATCTCCTCGTTTGGCAAGAAATCGTGTTTTAGCTTGACTTCTGTTCCCCCATTCACCTCGCTTAACGTTATAGTGACAACCGTATCTTGCACAGCATGGGAGTTCCAGGTGAATACCAGTTTTTCATTGGGAATAATCTCCTTGTATTTCCCCTCGTGACTGTAAGTATCATTCTTTCCATGCATGTCAATCTGGTATTTGCCACCCACCTTGGGATCATTCTCAACCGTGGCCGACCAACCATCTGCCCCCGCATAAAACCACTTTTGCATAATTTCACCATTAGTTAGCGCCTCAAAAATTGTTTCACGATCTGCATTAATGACTTTTGAAACAGTAAGACTTTTGTTGTTTTCTGCCATGGTTTTACTCCATTCTTAATTGTGATTATTTGGTTTAATCAATCTCATTTCATCCCTTGTTCATTTTTATTTTCCTTAATAACTGCTCCAGCTCATCAGCCGCATACTCTAAAATGCGCTGTATTTTTGATCAGACCAAAAACCGGAACCATCGGTTCATAGTTCATACGGCATTTGTAGCTGCCTTCTTCTTAACGATGAGGATCGTCTTTTCAAGCACCTTCAGGTGTTTCGAGACTCCTGCCAGCGACACGCAGGGCTCGGCAATTTCATTGACCGTGTGCTATTCCCAAAACGGAACAGGATATCCCTGCGGGTCCGGGTAGCCAAAGCGTGAAGCAAAGCAAATAATATTCGCTTGCCATATTCAACCATTAGGTTAAATAATACATAACCAATTACTGACATTCAACTACATGGTTAAATAAATTTGAAAATATTTTCTTCCGCGCTTTTTACGTAGCAGAGGGCTTTGCAAAACCTACGACTTCGTCATTCTGAGCCTGTCGAAGAATCTCCTGAATCCGATTGATGCCGTTAAATGGAGATCCTTCACTACGTTCAGGATGACTGCCCGGTTTTGTAAAGGCCTCTAGTAAAGATTGATACTGATATAAGGTGAGTTATTTAGAGATAATCGCTACCGCTTCTATCTCGACCAGCATGTCAGGATGAATCAACCGGCTTACCTCAACCATGCTGGTTGCGGGACGAATTTCATTAAAAAACATCCCGTGTGCACGCCCTATCTCCTCCCACTGATCAATATTGCAAACGTATATTCGGGTTCGTACTACATCTTCGAGCGAGGCTCCTGCTTTTCTCAAAGCATGATCAATGTTATTGATAATCTGCACCGTTTGCCGGTACGGGTCGCCTATCCCGATCACTTCACCATTTTCATCGGTCGCGGTCGTACCAGATACATACACATGACTCCCTTTTCTTACCGCTCGAGCGTACCCGACCAGTGGTTCCCATTTGGTTTCTGTAGTAATATTTTGCCTGTCCATGTTTTACCTCTGACAATTAGGGACTCTCTTTCAGCCTCATTTTTCTAAATTACCCTTGCTTTGTTAATGTAACGTATAGTACAGTATAAAGATTTTTAATTCCTTCGTTTCTGAATATCCATTAAATCACTCTCTTCGGCTGCTTTTTTACGCTGTTTTTTGTAGAAATTAAGTAATCGCGGGTCTTTGATAATATCTCTGGATGTGATCTTTTTTTTCAGATACAGGCCGTTAAAACTGGTGCATCGGCTCAGTCCCACATACAGCTGTCCATTTACAAAAGCACCACGTCCTAGGTCAAGGAATACCTGGTCAAAGGTCAAACCCTGGCTTTTGTGAATCGTCATAGCCCAAGCCAGTTTAACCGGGTATTGGATAAAGGTCCCTTTAACCTCCTCTTCTACCCTGTTTTTACGCTTGTTATAGTTGTACCTGATGTTATGCCAGGTCTCTTTTTCGAGCTCATGGGTCTCCCCATTTTCCAGTCGTACGGTAATAGAATCCTTTTCCAGCTTTTCTATTTTGGCGATCGTACCATTGACCCAGCGATGGCCTTCCAGGTCATTTTTAATAAAGATTACCTGCGATCCCTCCTTGAGTTCCAGCACCTGGTCGGTCGGGAAGCGATCTTTGGGGAACTCGCCCTCCACCTCGGCATGATACCGGTATGATGGTTCGTCAATCAACTCAAGGCGACGGTTATTCTCGTGATTGGCCACCCGGTTAGTAGTCGTGAGAGTGACAACATAATCTTCTTTTCCCGGCAGGTAATTGGGGGCATGGCGCTTGTTCAGTTCATCCAGGTGACGCTGTTCCACCAAGCCGGTTCGCACCCGGTTCAGCAGCCTGACAAAAGCTTTGTCCTCTTGCCGATACACTTTGAAGAGTTCTACAAAATTGAAGTTTGCCTCCTCAAAAACAGGGGCATCAAAAAAGTACTCGGAGTTGTAGGTATTCGAAAAGATATCCTGCTCCACCGGATCATTTTGCACCACCGGCGGCAGTTGAAAAATATCACCAAAAAGCACCAACTGCTTTCCCCCAAACGGCTGGTATTTATTGCCGGTGTTTATACGCAATGCATGATCGATGGCCTGGAAAATATCGGAGCGCAACATCGAGAGCTCGTCGATGATAATCATATCCACTTTGCTGAGCAACCGCTCCCGTTTGCTCCCCGAACGGAACTCCTTGATGGAATCGTCCCCGGGTAGTAACGGTTTGAAAGGAAAAAGAAACAGTGAATGGAGAGTGACACCACCTACATTAATGGCAGCTATTCCAGAAAAGGCCGAAACAAGTGTGCTTTTGATCGCATGCATCGCAAGGTAATGCAGGAAGGTAGACTTACCCGTGCCCGCTTTTCCCGTAATGATGAAGTTCTCGCTCGATGCGTTAATCCGCTGGAAAAGCTTTTCCAGGAAGGGATCATTGGGATAATTTTCGGGGAGTTCTATGCGTCGGTTTTGTGCGCTCATCCGTGGCTGTAAAATTACTGTTCAAGTGTTCCAAACTTACTAAAACTATGGCAACATTAAACAGTGAGTTCCAACTCCCGGCCAGGATTAATTTCCATTGCAAGCGGTAAAGGGTGCACGATGATTCAGATCGTAATAAATATTTTCCGTTTATAGAGGAAGTAGGTCATATACCACATAAGGCCGAGAACAATCAGAGACGTTATCACGCCAATCCAGGCATTTGGCATTGAAATCAATCCCAAAATATCCACCGTAAAGGCATCAACCATACTATAGAACCAGTCGACACCGCCCAGTTCGCTGAACATGTAAATAAACAGGGGGTTCATGCCAACAATGGCGAAGAAACGCCCCCAGTTCATCGACCATTTCCGTACATCAAATACCCAAAACGAAGTCACCAATGCCAGCAGGCACCAGCCTCCGGTTACAATGGTAAAAGAAGTTGTCGCTATCCGCTTGATGATCGGTGTTACCGGGTCCAACAAATAACCAACTGCCAGCAAGCCAACACCATATACCAGGAGCTTCTTAATCTTCTCGTGCGTTTCTCGATCACTTATTAAAAGCTGCCCGGCAATCACACCCCAGATGGTGTGAGCAGCTGTTGGCAATGCATTAACCGCCACCCAGTGTCCACCACTTAATTTACCCATCAACACCAGATCCAGCCAGGCGCCAAAATTTTTATCAGGTGTAAAAGGCTGACTGAAACCATCAACAGCCCATAGACGATAGAGTAATTCAGTCAAAATCAGCAGACCTACAGAAAATCCAATCTGAAATTTCCAGCTTTTTTGCATAATCAGGAAGGCAACCAAGTAGGTAAATGAGAGCTGTGACAAGACGTTCCACAACTCAAACACAATCTCACCAGAATAGACACAGTGCAAGGTAAGCCCTAACAAAAGCAACATGAACGAGCGGTACAGGGCATGCAGAAATGTTTTTGACCAAGAGTCGCCACGCGCCCAGCGCTTGCCAAATGAAATAGGCATGGCCACGCCCACAATAAACATGAAGAACGGTTGTACCAGGTCCCAAAAGCGCAAGCCGTTCCAGGGATGATGATGAAACTGGGTGCCAATGGTGCTTATGATGCTTCCTTCAAAGTACGGTTCTACAATAGCATACCACAAGCCCGCTCCTTCCGCAATCAACAAGAACATTGTCAATCCCCGATAGAAATCGAGCGAAAGCAGACGACCATTTTTGTCAAGAAGAGCTCTGTTTATCTGATCCAACGATATCCCCCATTTCCCTATTATTTGCCTAATCTAAATACATTAAATTTTGTTTTTTTTGAAATAAAAAAATGTTAAAAATAACTATTTGCTCCCATCCCTTTGGGAGAAGACTGTGTAAATTTTCCTGAATAAGTAAAATTAAATCAGGAACTTACATCCATAGTTAGCACTATAAATTCTCTTACCCATCTACAATTCATTTACCCTGTTTTACGGGTATGTTCTTAACTGGCAGAATAAAAATAGTAAGGGAACAAGCCACCAGTCAGAACATGCCATTCTATCAAGACACCGTTCGTACCAGAGAGGTTCAGAAAAAAATACAATTCTAAAATTAAAGAAGGTGTTACCATGATGAAGTCAAATCAAATCAATCATATCAAAGTTCAAACGAATGAAATTCCAGATGAACTCTCCAGAACCGACATCAATAGTACGAGACGAAGCATTGCTCTATATTACAGGGGTGGTAAGTTTATCTACCAGAACTTTTTCACTCAGCCCTTGATTGGAAAGATCAATGCTCTTGAAGGTTTGGAAAAGAAAGCAGATGTGTTTTTCCGCTCCATTCGGATGGTGGGAAGCAACACATTTCATATCCGTCTGGTAGGAAAAGAGGAAGATGTCCGGAAGATGTGCAAAGATCAGGCTTGTTATAGACTACTGCAGGGAATCGGTGAGTCACTAAACACCGAAGCACGCACGCGAACCTACCTTGAAGTATCAGATAAACATGACCATTGTGATGTATTGATATCACTTGACAAAAAAGCCTTCTACCTGGCCAATAACGTAAAAGTTGAAGGAAAGGAGATGAGAATCCGAAATCCAATTGTGGTGGGTGACCGGATGGTTGGTCTTACAGAAAAAAGGGAAGTCTGTATCGGTCAATTGACACCGGATGTGATAGAAAAGCCCAACATCAAGCTTGATATGGAACTGATGGATGAGATCAACAGAATGGGGAAAGTGGATCTGCTGGAACCGGCTCCCAATTCTGAGGACCTGTTCCTGGTATCCATCAAGAATTCCGTCTACCAGTTCAACATTTGGGGTGAGATGGCCCACTTCGAAGAGTTGGGAGAAGAAGTAAAACATATCAACTCGATTAATTTCAATCATACGTCTTCCATAATGGCAACCGATAACGGGTTGTATGAAGTGGATGTCAAAGAGATGCCCAACATGATAAAAGCTGAAGGATTGCCCCGCCGTATTAGCAGCAAAGATCTGTCTGGCGAATTCCAGGTTGCCCTATATACGGAGGATCCCTATGTCTGCGGTATTAATCCCGCCTTGGGAGTATTTTCCAAAACCAAGGACAACAAGGTGATGTTCTTCTAAAATCAGTACGGTCGCCGGTCCCAATTTTGGAACCGGCGGCCGAAGCTATGTAGGCCAATGATCGATTGATCTCGCTTCCCGCCTCCGCGAATTATTACAAACCGTATCCTAATTTTCTCCACAACCTGAGCACCTGTATTATTTCACCATTTGAACCAGGATAGGCTGGATTAAAGGATGTACGGGATTACTTCTTATACAAATATAACATCCTGTTCATCCTCAAATCCAGTAAATCCCGGTTCCAATTTTTTATTCACCTCATACACGTGCTTTGCCACCGCTGCTTTTTGACGCCACCCTATCTATTCCTGCATCCTTCAGAACAGGCGTTATGAAGCTTTCATCATGAAGGGCAAATAATATCAATCCAAGCTCCTCAATAACCAGAGCAGGCCGTCGCAAAGACTATGTGAAGTAGTCGGAAAGGTTATACGACGCCGTTGATCATTGTCATACTGAGTATTGCACACCTCAATCTGCCGGGGGCGGCGGCAAGGCTTTCCGGGATGCACAGGGTCAGCGTCTTGAGCTCGTTGGTGCGGATCTGCTCCGCTTTGGTCTTCGCGTAGCCGGACTGGCTAACAAAAAACGGACGGGGAGATCACCACGTCGACCTCATTCGTTGAGCTAATAAGTATGAACAATATCTCCTCGCGATGACCAGTTATTATTTGGAGTAATTCTTATGTCAAACTTAGGTTAAAATATAATTTTCACTGGTTAGGCCGCGTAAACAACCGGTTGTAGTCTAGCCAGTGCTCGGCCATCAGGTCTACTTTCCGCTGTAGCTGGTTGGTCAGATCGGGTCCCAGCTCGCGTATAGTCTCTCCCTCTGGAGTTGGAGCGGTGGCAATCAATGGTTCTTCAGTCTCCAAAATAAGCTGCCGTAGTTCAGCCGCATTATCCATCTCATTACGTGCAATCCGCAGCAGTTCCTCCCGTTTCCATGAGCCAGATGCCCGAGCGGAGGATTGGGTATGGGGTCTCTGCCATCAGATTTTGCAAGATCCAGAAGGTTTTGATAGCCCACCATATTATCCACCGTGCGAACCAAGCTTTGCACGACCTGCAGCCGTTTATCGAGGAGTAGCCAGCGATCGATATCTCCGGCCGGCTCATCAATTAGTTTTCGGGTGTACTGGCGTGCGCTGTTTAGGTCGGCCATGGCCAACTCCGTGACCCGCTGTACCAGCAACCGGGCACCATATCCTTCAAACATCCGCATCGCCTGTATGTCAATCAGGTTGTTAGCCTGTTCCTCCCCCTTCGCCTGCAGAAGATAGGGCCGGTAGTAGCTTTTTTCTTCTTCTGTTAGTTCTTCCGGGAAGGGGACCATCGGACGGTTAATCCACCGCGTGAGCACGTGACCAAAATAAAGTACTGACCCGAAATTCAGAGAAGAGAGGTGCTGTTTCACCCATTCCACAGAGGTTCGAGTTAACTATCGTAAAGAATTTGTGACAGTAGTGAACCTGAATCAAGGTTATGGGAACATCCATCTTGTCTACCTAAACGACGAGGAGGTGCAGCAACACAGATCCCACAAATCCAGGTCCATTTACAGTATCGCAATTCTCTTATTTTTCTATATTTTATCCATATCATTGGGATTGATAGTTCATATCCTAATAGAATAAAAAATGAGTGCCAAGACTTACATTATAACAACAACACAAAGTCAATTGGGGCTATGAAAAAAGATTTGTCTGAATATATGCGAGTACAATCAATGAAACTAATAGCGGTACTGGCCATCACAGGGTTGGTTGCGGCTGCCTGTAGTAAAAAGGAAAGCTCCTCGAACCAGGAAACCACGGCTGAAAACGAGTCAGCGGGAGTTGTTGAAGTGCTGGACGAGGAAGTGACCAACCTGATCGATCCGTCAGCCACGCTCGAAGTATTGGGCGAAGGCTATAAATGGAGCGAAGGGCCGGTGTGGGTTGAGGAGCACCAGTTTCTGCTCTTTTCTGACGTCCAGACGAATACTATTCACAAATGGACGGAAGAAGAGGGCGTAACCACATACCTTCAGCCCGCCGGCTATACCGGTGAGGAGGAACGAGGTGGATTCCTGGGTTCCAACGGACTCTTTATCAGTAATGACGGGCATCTGCTGATTTGCCAGCACGGCGACCATCGTATCGCCCGGATGGATGCTCCGCTGGATGACCCTGCCCCCGAATTTACTACTCTCGCCGACAGCTATAATGGACAACGATTGCACAGTCCCAACGATTTGGTACAACACAGCAGTGGGGATATCTACTTTACTGATCCGCCTTACGGGTATGAAGAAGGACCGGAGGCACCTGAACGGGAGCTCTCACCCAACGGGGTATATCGGCTTACCACCGAGGGAGAGGTCATATTGCTCACTGATGAGCTGAGCCGACCCAACGGTATCGATCTGTCTCCGGACGATAAGACGCTGTATGTTGCTAATTCCAGTGCGGAAAACCCCATCTGGATGGCGTATGATGTGACGGAAGATGGTAATATTACCAACGGACGCGTGTTCCACGATGCCAGTGAATTTGCCGGAAAAGTGCCGGGCAACCAGGATGGCTTTGATGTGGATGCGGATGGCAATATCTACGCTACAGGTCCGGGCGGTATCTGGATATTTGCACCCGACGGACGCGTGCTGGGTAAGATAAAGTCTGGACACAGCGCCAACTGCACTATCGGTAACAACGGCAATACCCTGTATATTACGGCCGAGGACCGGTTGTTGAGTATCCCCCTGCGTTGATCAGTGGGAGTATCAGCCGTATCAGTGTCATACCTTTTCACCATATGACTCCCGGAAAACCGATTCGCGTCGAATGAGACAACGGAACTAGTGCTTACTTAATTAAGTCCTCGTATGAATGGGTAAATTTACCCGGACTAACGCAGGTTTTGGTCCATTCGAACGGGTGAGCCTGTTTTTGAATAGCCTTCGATGAAGCTGTCTATGGCCCCACGCAGCTGCTCAGTGCTTGTAAAACTTACTGTACGCAACGCCTTACGTTGCAATATACTGAACCAGTATTCGAATTGGTTCAACCAACTCCCATGGGTTGGGGTAAAGTGAAAATGGACGTTTTTGTGACGGGCCAACCACCGATCGGTCTTGGGTTTATGGATGTTGAGATTATCTGGAATTACGTGAATTTCGCGTCTGGATAGTTGGCCACCAGACGGTTCATGACCCGCAGAAAATCCGGACACCGCCGCCGCTTGGAATGCCCGACTTTTACTTGGTCGGTGGACACCTCCAAGGCGGCAAACAGCGTGGTCGTTTGTAGCATCGTGGAGCCCTTCGATCCCCTGGCGGATCCACACCTTTAGGATGTGACACTGATTATCGGTAACAGATAGGGCAGGATGATAATTAACCTGAACATCTCACAAGTTGAGTAATTATCTTTAAAATCACACTTGCGTCTGTTTGATTGTGGGCAACTCAGAAAGAAGAGGGCAGAGTGTAAATCCTACCTGATATCGAAAAACTCTAAGCCTAATACAGCCAGTAGCCCTGTCAAACAGCACACCTTTTGATAAACGGAAATCCCCTCCGACTCATCATTTACGTTGATGATCACCCATCACATTGTAGCCTCGCCACTTGTATTCTTTGGCCAAGCCTGTTGCAGCCGGCCAAGCAATCTGATGCTGGTTACTTTTCACCCAGCGTTGCCGGTTTTCTTCAGTATCAAAAGAAATTTGTATCTGGTAGTTATATTCCGTTGGCTCGGCCTCAATATCGCGAGCGAGATCCTTTGGGTAACGTCGCAGTAGTTTGGAACTGAGATAGCCTTCCTGAACAGTCATGGCAGGCACATAAATGGAGTAGTACATCCGCTCGAAGGCTTCCCGGTTTTCTTCTGAGACAATAAAGTCCATCTGTAAGACCATAGCCTTGGGTTTGGCTTGCGGTTCATACCGATCAGTATCGTTCTTTTTAGAGGCAGAGATACCAATGACCAGCAATTCAAGGTTATTCTTACCCTCATTGGATATCGTAACATTTTCGCCTAAAAATCCCGAAAAAGCATCATCGGCTTCGATGGCCGTTGTTTCATTGTCGATCGTGAGCGTCCCGGTGCCGTTGATAACGTAGTAAACTTCTTCGATGCCATTAAGCTGGCGTGGGCCGGCTGAACTACCGGTGGGCACTATGAGATGGTCCACATGACTCCAATTGGTGGAAAAAACTTCTGGGCCAAGAACCCGGCGATAGAGAACCCCATCGCCTTCATAGATGTGGTTATCAGTGCTAAGTTCATCTTGATCCAATTGACTGGAGACAAACACCGGGGGAGAGTCAATTTCAGCATCAACGCGGTCATCGCCCAGGTCGAATGCATCGCCCTGGCCCTTTTTGGAGCTTACGGCAAAATTGAGCCAGCGAAGGGTATCGTTAGTAGGATTATACAAGGCATGGGAATCTCCCATCTTGTTTGGGACGATGACCGGGGCTTGTAATCGTGAAGTGCGACCGTTGATCGTAAACTCTGCCTCACCGTTAAGGATGACATACATCTCCTCAATAGTGTGATGAAAATGGTGTCCAATACCGCCCCCGGGATGGATCTCCCCTGCATGCAGGTAAAGAAAATTCGTCGATAAATCCTGGCGGCCGATTAGCCCTGTGAAAGCCATTTGCCCTGCGCCATCATGCACAGAAGACAGCAACCTATAGTCGTCAGGATTGTTGGGAGTGACGCGTTCACTGAGGGGTTGAGCGATTGTAGGCACAGCCACAAATACCAACAGTATCGTAACTGGCAGCAGTTTAACAATGGAGCGGTTCATGATCTTCTATAATTTTGAGTGGATAATCTGTCAATATGAATAGTAATAAACAACAAATAAAATTATTTTAAAATCAATTCTACTTTTACTCCCCAATCAGTAGATGATGGATTTTTTCCTTCCTGGAATTTACGAATAATTAATGTCCCTTCATCAGTTTGGATAATATCGCTTGCTTCTATTCACCTTTGACAGGGTTAAATCATTGGAATTTGTATTGGCTTTCAGGATTGAAACTATTGTGAGTTCAGCGTAAAGTAGACCACTTCAGGGTGGTGAAACAGGGTACTTTAGGGTAGTGAAGTCGCCTACTTCACTGTAGTGAAAAGATCTACCTTCGACCAGCGGGAGATATTTTCCTCGAAAAGGAGAACGCCTGAAGAAAATGCCATTTAACCCACACTTCAAAATATAACTTCTACTGGTTGGGGCGAGTAAACAGCCGGTTGTAACAAGCCAGTGTTCAGCCACAAGGTCTATGCGTTTTTAAGAACCCACAATAAACACCTCGAGCCGCCGGGGTCCGTGCACGCCCTCTACGCGATTGAGTTCTATATCGGAGGTGGCAGAGGGACCTGAAATAAACGTCATCGGTGATCCTTCTTCTTTTATCTGCTGGTCAAAATGAACAAATGCTTCAGGCACCAATTCAACAACCTGGTCTTCCCGGACAATGCAAAGGTGATAGTCGGGAAGCAGTGTCAACGCCCGGCGCCCCTGTCCTTCTCCTGCATCAAGAATAATACTACCAGTCTGGGCAATTGCCAGTGCGCATGTTGTGATGACTCCGTCCGATTCATCCAGCTCCTGATGGGTGAGCGGCTCCTCCGGTTTGTCATGGACTGGCTCTACAGAATCAGGCAGCCATTCGGGGGGGAATCCCGGGGGAATTACCAGCCGCTTGACCTCCTGCTCACGACATGCCACTGAAATGGTGGATTTTAGCTCTTCCTTCTTAATGCGCCTGACTTTCGCCTTATATTCTCCGGTTCGGCGTGCAAAAAGACTCACCAGCTTCTGCCCCGTCAGCGATCCCTCCTGGAGATATGCCCTGGAAACTGAAACATCTTCAGGATGTTCATTTTCAGGAACATTTTTCAGCGCATTTCTTACGCGACCCAATATTTCGTCTTTGCTATCACTCATCGCGGCTCCTCCACCATTCTCTGAATGTTTGATCGGGAATCGGTTTAATATCTCGCATTGCGGTCCATCCGGAAAGTTCACCCGGCAGCTTGGATATGGTGCCGTTCTTTTCAAAAAGGCCCTGCCCGACGCGCGCCCATCTTTGAGCACGCTCATACCGAGATCGCTTTTTAAATGTCCGTGCCATCAGCTTCATCCCGATATGCTCTTCATCTAATTTTGCTTTAAATCCCCCTTTGCGTTTCTTCTCGTCCACAATCTTACCGCGCAGGTGCACCAGCACTTCCGGTATGTTGATTTTGACGGGACACACTTCATAGCATGCTCCACATAAACTGGAAGCGTACGGAAGCGAGGCCACCCCATCATCCTTCAGTCCCTTGAGTTGGGGTGTCAATATGGCCCCAATCGGACCGGGGTACACGGAATTGTAGGCATGCCCCCCCGTGCGTTCATACACTGGACACACATTCAAACAGGCGCTACACCTAATGCAGTTGAGCGTCTGCCGGCCAACTTCATCCGCCAGTACGTTCGTCCGGCCGTTGTCCAGCAGCACCAAGTGAAACTCCTGCGGGCCATCGCCTTGTGTTACACCTGTCCAAAACGAGTTGTAGGGATTCATCCGCTCGGCTGTGGCGGATCGTGGCAATAATTGCATAAAAACCTCAAAGTCACGCCATGTGGGAATCAGCTTTTCAATGCCCATCACGGTAATGAGCGTGTCAGGCAGCGTGGTACACATCCGGCCGTTACCCTCCGATTCCACCACTGAAATCGTACCCGTCTCGGCGACCGCGAAATTGCCACCGCTGATACCCACTTTAGCACTCAAAAATTTCTTGCGCAGGTATAGCCGCGCCGCTTCCGCAAGATCCTCCGGGCGGTCGGATAGTTCAGCTTTCTCCAATTTCTTTTTGAAAAGCTCGCGTATTTCCGCCCTGTTTTTATGGATGGCCGGCACCAGGATATGGGACGGCTCATCTTCTGCCAGCTGTACAATCAGCTCGGCAAGGTCGGTTTCCAGGGCCTGGACCCCTTCATCCGCCAACGCCTTGTTCAACTTTATTTCGTCAGTAGTTATCGATTTTACTTTGACAACCTCTTCAACTTGTTGTTCCTTCACCAGGTCTACAATAATCCGGTTGGCCTCTTTCGCATCTTTTGCCCAGTGAACAACGCCGCCGGCTTGCTGCACCGATTCCTCAAGCTGTAGCAGGTATTTATCCATATGACGCATCACCCGCTGCTTGATATTGCTGCCGGCCTCGCGGAGGTCCTCCCAGTCGGGCATCTCATCCACCGCCTGCTTGCGCTTATCCCGTATCGTGTGGGTGGCATGACCAATATTTCGGCGGAGTTGTGTATTCTCCAAGTAGGCTTTGGCTGATTCCTGGAATGTAGGAGAGGATTTCTTTGAATTCTTTTTTTTCATAAATGTCTGCCTCGTATTTCCTAATAACCCTCAGTCAAAGAACTCAGAATTCAGAATACTGCCTATTCAGAACTCAGAATTCTGTATTCTTAATTCTCTTCCGTTGAAGCCAAAATCTCTGCCAGGTGTACGGTTTTGACGCCCCCCCGCTGGCGTTGAAGAGCGCCCCCGATATGCATCAGACAGGAGTTGTCGGCGGCAATACACACTTCCGCCTCAGTATCTTTAATATGGCGTATCTTGTCCCCCAGCATTGCCATCGAAGTGTCAGCATTTTTAATGGCAAATGTGCCCCCGAAACCGCAACACTCTTCGGCTGCCGGCAGCTCCACAAGATCAATCCCCCGCACGTTACGCAAGAGGGTCAGCGGGGCATCCCCGACCTCCAGCATCCGGAGTGAATGGCACGTCGGGTGATATGTTACCCGGTGGGGATAGTAGGCGCCAACATCTTCAACGCCAAGCTCATCCACCAAAAATTGGGATAGCTCAAATACGCGGGGCGTAACTTCTTCAACTCTTTTTGCCAGCTGCTCATCCCGTGCCCGCTCTGCCACCTTGTGATAAAACTCGTGCACCATAGCCACACAGGATGCCGAGGGGGCAACAATTGCTTCCGCGTCGCCAAAAACTTCTACGAATTTTCGCACCAGTGGAATAGCCTCCTCCTGGTACCCCGTATTGTAATGCATCTGCCCGCAGCAGGTCTGTTCCATTGGAAACTCAACCGTGTGTCCGAGCCGCTCTAATAGCTGGACTGTCGCCTTTCCTGTTTCAGGGAAAAGCGTATCGTTAAAACACGTAATAAAAAGAGATATCTGCATTCTGGATCTTTTATTTCCGCATTTAAAGAAGTTAGTGCCAGCGGTATTCAACAATTCCTGAATCCGACAACGGCTTGTGTAGTGTTAGGTCAAGTAATTCTTTTTGACCCTCTTTCTCAAGCTTTTCTGAATCATTTATTACCAGAGCGGCACCCAGTGCCGAGGCATTCGAAAGTGATGCGGTATAAACCTTTTTATCTGGAAAACGGCTGGCCAGCATTTTCACATAGAAACGGTTTTGGCTGAATCCCCCGGTAACAATCAATTTTTCTACCGGGTCTTTACCCTCCACAAGTTTGATGCTTTCAGCCTGGATTGCTATCAGGTCCAGCATGAGTTGGTGATAGGCTTCCTGGTATGAATCAAAGAAATCCAGGTTCCAGCTTCCTGCTTCTTTAGAAGGATATGGTCCCGATCCATGTGCCTGTTCAAGCTGAAGCTTATTTTGCGGATTATCAGCCCTGATCAAACGTTTGAGTATTTGAGGATCGAATTCGGGTGCTGATGCCGTACTCTCACGGTTAAAGTGGTCTTCCAGCTTCTTTTTTTGGTGGATATATTCTTTACCTATGAACAATCTCGCCGCCTTAACCTGCTTGCCATAAATATTCATATAGCACAGGCAATCCCTCTTCAGTTCGTCATAGGTCAGCGGAGCCCTGTTAAACGGATTGAATGAGATACTCCAGGTTCCCGTAGAAACAAGCAAAAATGGACCCTCAATAGTCAAAAGATAAGGTGCCAACGCAGCCGAACTGTCATGAATACCGATCCCCACCTGTAATTGCTTGTTCTTACCGGTTTTTTTTGTGGCACCCACGTCCTCTACTTCAGGAAGCAAGCCTTCCAACTGTTGATCCTCCAGCCACTTGTGATAGGATGAGTCCTCAAAATTCCACATCCCGGTATGGCACCCAATGCTTGTCAACTCTGAGGTAATAGCCCCAGAAAACAGGTAGCTTATATACTGTGGAAAATGAAGACTGTAATGAATTTTATTAAACTTTTCTGTTTTCCGGTGTTTAAGCCAATAAAGCTGAAGACCTGAATTTAGCATACCCATCGGTGGCGAAGCTGTTTCAACCGAGAACTGCTCACGTCCACCATATTGTTCATAAAAGCTCTGTAACAGTTCCTCGGGATAATCCTTCAGGTAATTGTAGAGCGGCGTTACCGGCTGGCCTTCTTCATCAAGATGCACCAGAGAAGCACCATACGTTGAAAAATTCAGTTTTTCTACCCGGTATCTACTATCCTTCTTGATATCATTGAACTGCTTGCGAATCCAGTGAACCAACTGCTCCAGGTCCTCACAGGGGTCACCATCTTCGTCCTCCGTTTGATCCAGCTCTGTATGATGCTTGAATACGACATCATAATTCTCATCAAACAGTAAGAATTTTTTATTTGTCTTCCCGATATCAAATATGGCAGTTACCGGTATCCTGTCATCTTTCTTCAAGATCTAACCTACTACAATCTTTAATATTCATTGTTAATTTACAGACCGGTGGCTACAGTCTCTGAGCCCCTTTCGTCAATAAGACTCTCTCTCACGTTGAGTTTTCGATACAGGCCGATAGGATCGGCTGCTGCATTGTTACGAATACGAGCTTCCCGCAGCAAAGGGCGTACATCTGTTTGGAAGGCCTCTTGCAGTAGCTCCTGTGCTAACACCGGATCGTTCGACTCCCGCGCTTCTTCCAGCTGCTCGCGGTCTACAAGCAACGCTTTGGCATAAGATTTTTTGATAGCATCTACAGACTGCAACAGGTCTTCCAGCGGGTCTTTCACGTTGTGGCTGGCATCGATCATCCAGGCAATATCGCCTTCCAGTGCATCAGCATCTTCTGTCCCGTGAATAAGCTCATTAAAAATCAGGAAAAGCTGAAACGGCTTGATGGAACCGGTCGTGAGGTCGTCATCACCGTATTTAGAATCGTTAAAGTGGAAACCACCCAGCTTGTTTTCCATCTGGAGTGTAGCCACAATCTGCTCTATATTGGTATTTGGCAGGTGATGGCCGAGATCGACCAACGTTTGCGCTTGGTCTCCCAACTTGTTGGCCAACAGAAAGGAAGTTCCCCAATCGGGAATGACCATAGAGTAGAAATTGGGCTCATAGGGTTTGTACTCGATCAGCATCTCCCAGTCTGAAGGGAGTTCTTTGTAAATTTCCTCGAGCGATTGGAGAGTGCGGCTGAGGGCTTTCCGAAAATTTTGCTGACCCGGGAAGTTGGACCCGTCCGCCAGCCAAACGGTCAGCGCTTTGGAGCCCAGCTTCTCGCCATGCTTGATCACCTCAATATTGTGCTCAACCGCCTGCTGCCGCACTTCTTTATCTGTGTGGCAAAGCGATCCAAACTTATAGGAATATTCTTGATCCTCCTGGTCCTGGAACGTGTTGGAATTGACCGCATCGAAGATCAAATCGTAGCTGTCTGCCAACTCCTTAATCGCCGCACTATCCTCGGGGATGTCCCAAGGAATATGCAGGGAAATGGCACCACTCGAACGGTTCAGGGCATGGAGCAGTCCCACATCTTCAATTTTTTCCTCCAGGCTGCCCGGCTCACCGCCGACCGGGAATCGACCAAAACGGGTACCGCCGGCACCCAGGGCCCAGCTCGGAATAGCTACCTGGAATGATGCTATGCGATCGACAAGTTTGTCAACCTGGTAGTCTTTTTTGCTTAGCTGGTTAGCCAGGGGGGCAAAATTCTCTTTATGAGATTGTTCAGATTCTTTGTTGTGATCTTGAATTTGCTGCTGATCTATCTTCATCTACAAAGGGTTTTCCTAAATTCTAGGTGCATAGGGAGATACTCCCCATGATGAGACTCCGTAAGCTCGGGAGTTCAACTCCCTCGCCACACTATACAATGAGTAAACTCTAACTAATTACTACAATTCTTGCTCTTTTATCCAGAACGGAGAAGTTGTAAACCACAAAATCATACCGAATATCATATAAAGTTTGTGATCTTCCAGCGTTATTTCCTGGAGAAATACCAGCACTGACGGGATAACCGTCAGCGCCAGTCCTCCAAGAGATAGAATGATTAGCAAGGTTTTCATAACTGCCTCTTTTCAGTAAATGTTAGTTTCGCCCACGCTGTCGATTAACGCAGAAACGCTTCAGTCAGCCCTCCGTCTACCGGAATAATATGTCCCGTGGTATTTTCCAGGTTGGAGCTGATCAGCTGGTAGATCGCTTCGGTCTGCTGTTCCAGCGAGATAGGCCGCTTGGTCAGCGTACGGTTGGCATAAAAGTTGGCCAGGCGGTCGCGCAGTGCTTCTGTATCTTCATTCTCATCAAAATCGATGCCGTATTTGGTGAGGGAAGCTTTCACGCGGTTGCGTGGGAACATACTACTGCCTTCAACTACTGTGGCTGGTGCAACACCATTGACCCGTACGTTGGGTGCCAGGCGAATTGCCAGCTCACGAATCAGGTGGTTAGCGGCCGACTTACTGGTATCATAGGCCATGCTACCCGATTTTGGAACAACAGCATTGGCACTTGTCGTGATTAGCATGCTGCCCTGAAGTCCCTGCTTGTCCCAAATTTTTGCTGCCTCATCAGCTACGATGTAACTGCCTTTTACGTTCACTGCAAAACTTGCGTCCCAGGCATCATCGGTGACCTCACCATCTTCATTGGGCGTGGGATAAAGACCAGCGGTAATCGCTACATTATCAAGTCCACCGTAGGCAATAACCAATTGGCTGAGGGCTTCCTGCACAGAACTTCGATCGGTAATATCGCAGTCCAGCCCAATAACATCACCGGAACCACTGATATCAGATCCAGCAACGCCTATGCCCATGCCGATGCGGTCGAGCACTTCGTCAGCGGTTTCTTGCGCGGCTTCTTGATCCAAGTCGAGCGCGGCGACAGTTGCGCCTTCTTCGATCAGTCGAGAAACCAGGGCTTTACCGATACCGCTACCTGCTCCGACCACCGCGATAACCTGTCGAGACAGCTCATCTTCTGGTGGCATACGCTGGAGCTTGGCCTCTTCGAGTGCCCAGTATTCAATATCATACGCCTCCTGCTTGGGCAGCGCAGTATAGGTTCCCACCGACTCAGCTCCACGCATCACGCCGATGGCAGCCGTGTAAAATTCGGCCGTCACGCGAGATTCACTCTTATTCTTACCCCAGGCGATCATACCAAGTCCGGGAACCAAGATAACCGTCGGGTTCGGATCCCGCATGTCCGGGGAATCTTCATCCTTGTGGTTGTTGTAGTAATCGGCGTAATCTTCCCGGTACTCTTCAAGTCCGGAAGTAATCTTGGATTTCAGTGCCTCAGTATCTTCATTCTGCGGATCCCAGTCCACGTAAAGCGGTTTAATCTTGGTCCGCAGGAAGTGGTCGGGACAGGAAGTTCCCAGTTCAGCAAGCTCAGGTGCATCATTTGAATTGATAAACTGAAGGGTCAGACCATCATCCTGGATGGTACCGATAAACTGGTTTTCCTGGCTCACTTGTCCACGCAGGTATGGAAGAATATCCGCCAGTACGCTGCGTCGTTCTTCACGCGGCAGCGATTCAAACTTCGCACCGCCATAGGAATCTTCTCCGAGCTCATTTTCTGCCAGGTAATCAGCCGCTTTGTTGATCAGTTCAAGACTCAGCTCATAACATTCCTTATCATCATTTGCCCAGTTGATGAGCCCGTGTCCACCAAGGATAATGCCATTAATTCCGGGATTTTCTTCAATAGTTTCCTGTAGCTTCAGGCCCAGTTCAAAACCGGGACGCATCCATTCTACCCAAGCCACCTCGTCGCCGTAAATCTCTTTCATCAACTCTTTCCCGTTGTCCGCGGTAGCCAGCGCAATTACAGGCACCGGGTGTGTGTGATCGACATGTTCATAGGGAATAAAGCTGTGCAGCGGCGTGTCGATGGACGGTGCACGAGGATTCAGGTTGAATGTACAGTGCGGATACATCTCTGTCATCTTATCCTCAGCCGGAGTTTTTAGCCCGGTATTCTCAAAATTGGCATATACCTCCTGGAGATCCAACAGGCGCTGCTGATAAAGAGATGCAAAATTAGGTCGCGTAGCAGTACGAAGATCGCCACCAGAGCCTTTTACCCACAAGACTTCGACTTCCTCGCCTGAAATGGGATCTTCTTCCATCACTTTGCTGGAGGTATTACCGCCCCCGGTATTGTTGATGTAAGCATCGCTTCCCAGAAGGTTAGAGCGATATACCAAGCGATCAAGGGGATCCATGCCCTTGACTTCAGCATCATCCCATTTGCTTTCTACTTGTTTGAAGTAACTTTCTATTGTGCTTTTTTCCATTTTCTTAGTGATTATATCTGATTCAGAATCCACTTTTTTTAGTTAAACTCTTCTTTTACCGTTGTGATTAATTTAAAACTAAAATGCTATTCATATGATTTCTCATGCTTTTGCTTGGGCAGTCTCTACCGTTGCCTTTTTTTGATATCGGTCCTGCTGCAATTTACTAAGGCCCAGGTAGATCAGGACAGCGATAAACCATCCCGGGAGCCCCAAGAAGAATATTTCCACGCCCATGTAGATATTGATGAAAAGGCAGAGCAGCAGCGTTACAAACCACGTTGATCCGGCCGACCAGTTGAAATTCAGATTCGCTACCTCGGCAAAATTGCTTTTCAGCCCTATCTTGGGGAAGACGATGACATCAAGGAATATAACCGCGCCCATCGGCATCAGGACCAAACCGTAGAGCGCAACAAAATCGAGCAGGAGCATAACGAGTGCCGGGAAACAGGCGGCGATAGAGGTCACCAAGCCTGTAAAAAGCGTCACTTTCCAGCGCTTCCAGTTTGGTGTTACCGACTGAAATGCGAGTCCTGCACGATAGATTGTGGGATTGGCTGTCGTCCAGCCGGCTATCACCACACAGATAGCACCGGCAACTCCGGCACTGTTGTAGGCGATAATTCCGGGTGCAATAGCTCCGGCGGCAGCAGCTGTAAGGATACCCGAAGCCATCCATGCGATAAAATGTCCGAAAAACATACCTGTTGCCGAGGAGAACCCGTGCTGCCATTTTTTTGCAAAGCGCAGAATCGACATGTCCGACATCCCGATATGCATCGCCATGTTCGCAAACCAGGCAAAGAACATCACGTGCCAAAACGTGAACTTGCTCTGGCCTTCAGCAGGAACCCCGGTCCAAATATTTTCCTGTGCAACGGTCCAAAATTCCGAAATTGAATTTACTCCCAAATCAGGCAACACTGCCAATGCTGCAGCTATAAAAACCAGGATCATCCAGGGAAAAGCTATGTTGGCAAAACGAGCTACATAATCATAGCCCAAAATCGCCACCAGGGTGATGACCAGTCCCACCGAAAAGACAGTAATAATCCATCCTATGCTTGTGGGAAACCAGTCGCCCAATCCCGGCATCGGTATTCCAAACGGGAGACCCACCGCTGTGGCCGATACGGCAATCATGGAGCCAGCCAGAAAGCAGAACATAAGGGCATTCACGATATTATAGATCAATGCCAATTTTGAACCACAGATTTTCTTAAGCTGCCAATAGAGCGTCAACTTTGATTTAACCGCCACCGGTGCACAAAGAAAGGCCCAACTCAAAACTGCTAAGATGTTGCCGACGATTAATCCCCAGATGAGTTCACCGGCTGCCACACCGTGCGCTACAAAAAGAGGGCCGATAACGAATTCCGTTCCTGCTGTATGCTCCCCGGCATACATTCCCAGAAAGCCCTTCCAGCCTTTCAGCTTACTTTCCGGTACCGGTTCCCGTTCAAACTCATCGATAGAATCCAATCGTTTGTCGAGCCTTCTTAAAAAGCTGTTTGCCATTATGTTCTAATGTAATTTTCAAATGAATTAGTGATCAGTATCTGAAAGCGGCGCAATTTGTAATATTTCTAGCTGTTTCCCTTCATAGGTTGCAAATGCAAATCCATCATACATCAAGAAAGAGACATTCACTTTTAATATCTACTTAATTTTTTCTGAAATTTTATCCGCAGTTATCTGGGTCTTTTCAGATCATGACGCCTTGAATGCAACAGGTTATGCTACAATGTAGCTGCCTAAATATTTATTAGCTTCGCGAGATTCTGCAACAGGTCAAAATGAAAAAATTGGATAGAACCTGATCCCTTAGTTGTTCTGTACCTGAAATTTATAGCTACCCGGTAATACCTCATACACAACTCGTCCCTGCTCTGTACCCGTGTACTTAACTAAATCTCCGCTTGCATTCGTACTAACCAAATTTCTGTCTTCAGCAGGAACAAGTACCCGGCCCATAGCATTGGCTGGCACAGTTACAGCTAGCTCCAATCCCGATGCATTTTTTCTCCAGGATGTGGATACGGTCCCCATAACGGTGTTTAGGGATGTTGAAACAGAATCTAGTTCTGCAGGAATCTCTGGTTTGAATTCGATCTGCTGGTATCCAGGCTCCAACGGCTCTATTCCTGCAATATCCTCATACATCCACTGCACCGGGGTTCCGAAGAAATGGTGGTTGCGCGATCGTGTATCGGCCTCCCAGTGTTCCCCCAGTGCTGTCCAACCGAGTTCCTCAATCCAGTAGCCCCAGCTGGGATAATCGGTCTGCGTTGCTGCCTCAAAAGCCACGTCCAGATATCCCGCTTCAGTTAGTACCGGCATAATGTAGCGGGCTCCCAGGATGCCTACGTAGGCATTGCCACCGCGATTGTTCTGTATGTCATCGGCCAGTTTAGCAGCAATCCCCACTCTTAGGCTGTCGGGTACCAAGTCGAAGGCCAGTGGCAGGATCTGGGCGGTTTGGGTGAATTCCGTCTCAGGAGTCTCCTTATAAAATTGATCTTCAGAGGAATAGAATCGCGCGTTGAAATCCCTTTTGATATCCTGGAAGAGCTGTTCATACCGCTGGACATCCTCCGATTTACCCAGCACCTCCGCCACGTACGAAGCAATTTGTGCAAACCGTGCGTAGTAAGCGGTGGAGGAAAGTGAAATGTTTCTCGGCACTTCCTCGGGCTCTTGTGGAGTGTCCCAATCCCCCAAACCGGCTGTGAGCGTATATTCGTATTTGTCACCATCCTTGTCAGTCCACTGTGGGATCCATTTATCAAGATAGAGCTTCATGGTGGGATACACTTTTGCGAGTCCGGCCTTATCGCCAAAACGCTGGTAGGATTCCCACGGGGTAATAAACCAGAAGGCATCCCAGGCAGGAGTCGCTCCACAGCAATCCTCTGGTTTGAAGGCGGGCTTGCCCACATAGCCGTAGTTTTCGTTACTTGGTGCCAGGTGCGGCACTTCCCCTTCGGCTGTCTGGGCATCGAGCATATCCTGGAACAGCTTCTTGTTGAGCCGTGCTGTATTGAACATCAGGGCGCTGACCCCCGCCGTCAACTGAGCATCTCCGGTCCATGCGTTCTTCTCGTAGATCGGGGTATCAGTGATAATGCCTAGTGTATTGCTTTCAATTGCCCACTTGGTGTTGTCATGCAATTGCTGCAACAGGCTGTTACTAATTTGAAAATTGGACGTCTCAGGATACCCGGTGCGCAGCTGCTGGACTTCCGTCACCTCTACCTCAACATCCTCTGGCAGGGGTTCCGCTTCTGATCCACTAATCATCAAGTAACGAAATCCCTTGTAGGTGAAGCGTGGCGTCCATTGCTCATTGCCAGAGCCAGAGGCGATGTAGTAATCAGTTTGAAGCTGGCCCCCAACAAGCGCATTGCCCTCTTCAATAGCATAGCCGAGCGTATCCAGCTTTTCGCTATAAAAAAGTTCGATCGCCGTTCCCTCCGGGGCATCCACATTGATCTGCACCCAACCCGCCAGATTTTGCCCGATATCATAGACGATAACGCCAGATTCTGGTTCTGTTCGGATGCCGGGCTCCAGCGTATCTACAATCTTCACAGGTTCATGAGGTTGTGCCCGCAGAGATCCTTTTGGTGCCTCAACCACGCGAGCTGCTGACCAGCCAGCATCATCAAAGCCGGTTGTTCGCCAGCCCTCAATCTCTCGCCGGGCGTCGTAGGTTTCTCCCAGGTAGTAACTGTCGTAGCGGGTCGGGCCCTCTGTGCTTACTTTCCAGGTCTCATCCGTGGTTATAACCTGCTCGGTGCCATCTTCGAACTGAATTTCCAGCTGTAACAGCAGTTGCGGTGTGGATCGCCACTCGGCATCGGTCCAGCCCCAGTCCCATGTCTGTGTTGAGCTGTCGAACTGCCCGGATCCCAGCACAGTAGCGATCACGTTTTCATCTTGCTGCAGCAGGTCGGTCACATCATAAGTTGTGTAATAGACGGTTTTGTTATAATCGGTAAATCCCGGGTCTAGCACCGCCTCCGACGCCTTTTCCCCATTAATAGTCAGATCGTTGTAGGCCAACCCAGAAGTATATACGCGAGCACTGGCAACTTCTTTGTTAAGCTCAAATGACTTCCTCAGCATCGGGGCCGGTCGGACTTCGCGGCATTCGCCCTGGTTATTTTGATGTTGACTCAGGAAAAAGCCCGACTCCAGCCATTCTACAGGGCGACAAAATTCATCGGAGTTCTTGATGTCTGCATCATCGGCTCTCCCCTCTTCCGGTGTTAATGGTGAGGTTCTTCGTTCGGGACCGGAAATCCATTTGGCCTGCCAGTCAGAGGAGTCAAGCTTGCCCATTTCAAACCATGAGGGTTGACTCCATTCCGTAGCTTCGCCCTCTTCATTCCATACCCTAACCTGCCAATAATATCGCTGACCGGATTCAAGTTCAGGTCCCCGGTAAGCAACACCGACATTTAAATCCGATTCCACTTTTTGGCTGTCCCAGTGGAGATTTTCTCCTTGTTGCAGATCGATCTCATTTTCCCCTACTCCTACCTGGTAGGCCGTTTGCCGGGTGACATCGGCATTCCATGAGAAAACAGGATGTTCGGCATCGATACCAAGTGGAGTATCCGTATATTCCGTTTTCATCTCCGTGAATTGGTGGCCTTCCTGGCCCGCACACCCCAAAAGTAAGCTTGCCAATAACAAAAATAATCCTATTGTGATCCTCATAATCATCATCTGTTATCTCTTTTCTATTAACTTTTTATGTAACTTTTAGCTGCTTATAGAGGACCTTTACCAATTGCAGAATGCCCTACTCTCCCATAAATATAGGCTCGACGCGTTCTAAAGTAACTCACGGTATATCCTTAGTGCCCGCAAGGTCGATAAAAGATTCAGCTTTAACTGAGACTCCAGGATACAGTCAGCCTAAAGAAGCATAGGAGCAGGACAAACTGCACTTATATAAGCTATTATAAGTTATCTCCTGCCGCTATGCGTTTCCATCAGTGTCATTTGCTGCTCAACGATCTAAGCGCCTGGTCTATACTTTGTACTGTTTCCTCTGAAACCTGGTACGCTTCAGGCAGAGAATTGGCGGCTTTTCCCAGTGAAAAACCCATTACCTGGCTCACCCACGGCGAATTCATCAACTCGGGTATCTGATCATTGAGAATTGCTCTTGCCTGTTTATTGGCGACCAGTTCTGCGACTTTGTTTTGAGAATTCAGAGAAACATCCTCTTCTATTCTAATCTTGCTCAAATCGGCGCCAATCGCTTCAAGCTTTGACTGGGGAAGTTGGTCAGGTGCATTTTGGGAAACCTGGTTCAACGGGGTTTCTTCCACCATGTCAAACAGTTCACTGCCAACCAGTTCGGGTATATGCTTCTGCAGCACAGCCCGCGTTTCTTCATTTTCCAGCAGGCGGAGCACCGGCGTTTTCACGCTGAATTCTCCCGCCATCAGAGTTGAGGCGAGCCCCCCTGAAGGATAAGAGAAGGTGTATCGGCCCGATCCCGCCATAACTTTCAGATCTGAACCATCCTGTTCTATTTTTGTTATTCCGCGGGCATTGGCAAGTTTTTGACCACTTTCCGTGACATCTCCACGGTTAGCATCCGGCAGAACAATGGTAGCCCGGGTATTTTCGGGAATCTCCACCGTCAGGGTAAAGTTCTCTTCACTGAGCTCCCAATCCGATGCAATTCTTCCGTACATGGAATTTTTGATAGAGCGCGCATGACTGAAACCGCCGCCAGGCGTAGGTTCAATCAGGATTTGCTTATAGCCGGGAGATTGCTGGTTGATACCAGCCACCGTTTTGTACAGCCATTCACCGATTGCGCCATAGGCATAGTGGTTGTACGAGTTCATATCTGGTGTCTGGAACGTGCTGTCGGGCTTGATCCCGTCCCAGCGCTCCCAGATGGTGGTGGCACCCATCGTCACAGGATATAGCCACGAAGGATAATCCTTGCGCAGCAGCAGTTCATAGGCCTGCCCTGAATAACCGTACTGGCTGAGAATCGGGTTCAGATGAGGCGTACCTAAGAATCCAGTGGTCAGGTGACCGCGATCATCCACATTGGCCGCCAAGTGCGCCGCCGCTTCTGCCTCCATATCATCCGGCAACAGCCCAAACTGCAGGGCCAACAGGTAAGAGGTCTGCGTATCTGACATCACGCGACCGCCAAGAGTCACATACTCCTGCTGGAACGCATCTTTAATGGATTCAAAAAGGTCAGCATATTTTTCTGCATCATCTTCTCGGCCGATAATTTCGGCTGATTTGCGTAACAGATCAGTGGAGTGCGCAAAAAAAGCGGTGGATATGAGATCGGTGTTGGTATAAGCCCCGGGATAAAAACGGGCCCCGTCTGGATCGTTGGTAAATGCCAGCCAGTCGCCAAAGGTAAAGCCGTTATCCCACAGGTATTCGGTAGAATCGCTCTGTGACTGCTTTGCCATGAAATCGACCCAGCCCTTCATGCTGTCGTACTGCATCTTAAGAATTTCAACATCTCCATAGGCCTGGTACAGGGTCCACGGCACAATCACAGCCGCATCGCCCCACCCGGAGGCACCGGCAGATCCCTCTCCCAACACGTTCGGGATGACATGCGGCACGCTTCCACTCTCAAGCTGGTCAGCTTCCAGGTCCTTCAACCATTTCGTGAGGAAACCGGCTGAATTCATATTGTAGCAAGCCGTCTGGGCGAAAACCTCTATATCGCCGGTCCAACCCAGGCGTTCGTCGCGTTGCGGACAGTCGGTCGGAATGTCTACAAAATTGCCTTTTTGTCCCCACACGATGTTGTGCTGCAGGCGGTTGACCAACGGATTCGAAGACTCGAAATGGCCGGAAGGTTCCATATCGGAATGAATAACTACGCCGGTAATATCGCCTGGGGTAAGCTCGCCGGGATATCCCTCCACTTTTACGTAGCGGAATCCGTGAAAGGTGAAATGAGGCTCAAAGGTTTCGTTACCTTCCCCATTGAGGATATAAGTATTTTTTTGAGCCGCCTCCCGCAGGTTTGCCGTATAAAAATTGCCCTCTTTGTCGAGTACCTCGGCGTGCTGGATTGTAACCTCGGTACCCCGTGGACCTTCCACATTCAGACGGGTCCATCCCACCATGTTCTGGCCCATATCGGCTACGGTATCGCCTTCGGGCGTTACCAGTATTTCAACAGGCTTGAGCTCCTGGATCTTGCAAACCGGCGGACCGTCCGGAGCGACCAACACCTCTTTGGAATGATCCGCGATGGTTACAGTTGACCAATCGCTGTCATTGAAGCCGGGAGAGGCCCAGCCGTCTTTTTCCATACGAGCATCGTAAGTTTCACCATCATAAATATCTGACATACGGATTGGACCAGTAGAAGCGGTCCAGTTGTCATTTGTCTCAACAATTTCTGTGCTTCCATCTGCATAGGTCACTTCAATCTGTGACAGCAGGGCCAGTTTTGTACCGTAGTGATTTCGCGCGTCACCCCACGCCAGGTATCCCCGGTACCAACCGTCGCCCAGTGTTACGCCTACGGTATTGGCCCCCTCTTTTAATAAATCTGTGATGTCGTAGGTCTGGTACTGCAAGCGGTTGTAATAGCTCGTCCAACCCGGCGTTAACAGGCGGTCGCCGACACGGTTTCCATTGATTTGCATTTCATAAACCCCATGGCTGGTCACATAAGCCTGCGCCGATGTTACTTCACCATCCAGGGAAAATTCATGTCGAAGCATCGGGCTCGGCTGTGGCTTGGTGGTATCCTGCTCTAGGCCAGGCTCAATCCATTGTGCCTGCCATTCCTCCGGGCTCAACAAGCCCATCTCCCAAAAAGCAGTATCACTCCAGTTTGAGCTGTTCCCGTGATTGTCCCATACCCGGACTCTCCAGTAATATCGCTGCCGGGACTCAAGTTCAGGCCCCTCGTAATTCACCTGTATAGATTTTTCCGAACTGATTTTACCTGTATCCCAAACTATCCCCTGTTGAGAGAAATCGGGACCCTCTGAGACCTGCACCTGGTACGCCGTCTGGAGTGTATGCCGCTGGTCACTGTCCAACTTCCAGGATAGCCTAGGATTGACATCATTGATGCCGATGGGATTTGTAAAATACTCTACACTCAGATCATATGCTGAGACTCCATCTGCCTGTAAGGCTACTGCATTCCCCAAGTTACAGAAACCAGCTAAACATAAGAATAAGACTGCGTACATTCCCGATACAAGATACTTCATAACTGCTTTTATTTGATTTGTTTTTGAGATATCCATCATTACATCTACCTATTTAGAAACTTCGACAGTTCATTTCTACTCTGAAATCTTGAATAAACAACTATTCCTGAACGTTTTTCCTCATATTGTATGTAAGCTAAGACTGAAGATATTTCAAGCACTATTTCCTATTACATACCCACAATTTGTACCGGTCCCAGCAATCCCGATGGTTCCAGCGGGGCATCAGCCGGATAGGGAGCTGGGCCGGGAAAGCTGGTCCATGTGTAGGTCTCAGAGACATCCGGCTGCTGATCCCCAATTAGCCGATTTACCCAGAGATTGGTAACCTTTATTTCGATCGTATTTGCGCCTTGTGACAGACCATCAGTAATGTTAACCCTGAACGGCTTCTTCCAGACAATGCCCTGTGAATCCCCATTCACGACCACTTCGGCCAGGTTTTTCACCTCTCCAAGATCAAGAAAAATTTGACGTTCATCGGTAAACCATTCCGAAGAAGCCTCGATACTCTTAGTGTAAACACCAGTTCCTGAAAAGTATTTGATCCCTTCATCGGAATGTTCATTCCAGGGTGTTAGTGATTCAAAAGTGGTTGATGAGGAAGCACCACGATTTTCCTGGAAGCTGACTTCCCAGGGTCCTTCTACAGAGTCTAATGTTTGTTCCGTCGGCTTAGGAATAGATCTCGATGGCCGTTCTGCCTTATCGCGGAATACAACAAACAGAGCGCCATTGGGTTCCAGGCGAACCGGCACGTTGGTTACACCGTCACTAAAACTGTACGAGACCTCCTCAATTTCACCAGTAACGGGATCCCAAAGTTCCGCTTCTTTACCTTCAACTCGGAATGTTGCCTCCACATCTTCCATCCTATCATTGCGGTTGTTTATCCAGTAAATATCGGTATTGTTCATCCTGCGATGGACGTACAGCAGCTCCGTGTCATATTCCGGTTTGCTGTATTCAAAATCAGGATTAACATCCAGGGCGGCTAAGACTTCCCTGATGCTTCGTCCGGCATAAATTCTTCCTTCTCCAACCTCATTTACCCCGTTCTCATTGGTCCAAAGGTTATCTACAAGGGACTGGAACTCTTCCTCGTCATCGCTAAGACTCGGGGCTTCCACTGGCTTGGATCCAACCACTATGGCCCCCGCTTGAACGAGGTCTCGAATGCGACGCAGCACTGGCAACGTCATATGCCGACTGTTCTTATCCAGTGCCAGGATGCGGTAGGTCGTGCCGCCCGGCGTTGTGATCACGCCTTTATTCACAGAAAGATCGTTTACGAGCGCATCAGCATTTACAAAATCGTACTGGTACCCTTCGGGAACGGCCGGAAGCTGCTCCCTGAATTGCGTCGTAATATTGGTGTTAACTCCCTCTCCATAGTAGTAGGCAACATCAGCGATATATTCTCCCTGTTGAAGCATGTAGCTACTACGTGCCAGGTAGTCAATCCACGGACCGGCCTGTTCCGCCCAGGTTTCGTGGCGGGTGAACCATTGCCCAAAGGGCCCTAGTGTAAAGCCCGGGAACTTGTCATCCAGCGGCTGATGCACCGAGGTGTGGATTACGAAACGATTCACCCCATGCGCCAACTCCATGTCTGCCGTTGGTTTCAGTGTTTGCGGCGACCAGCTCCACGGGTTACCAAAAGCGGTCATTGACTCTGCGGCCACCAGGTTCTGCCCGTATATGTGGGCTACCGATGCTGATTCCCGTATATCGGCTTTGTATTCGGTGCCAATTTCTTCATTGCCCATCATTGGGCTCGGCGTCCACATGGCACTCATCGGGATATCGGCATTACGTTTCACCTCCATCCCATCCGCCAAAAATGCTCGCTGGCTTTCATGCGACTCGGTATACCGTCCCATATTTCGTTCTTCCAAAATATCTGAGAGCGCATTGTAATGGTTATCAACAATCAACTCACCGATTGTTTTACGGAAGTCCCACAAAAAGCGGTCGCTGGCCTCCGGGCTCTCAACTACGTGACCCACCAGTACCGGCAGCCACGGAAACATACTGTAACCGCGCAGTTCCCTGAATTTTTCCATAATCCCATCCGTCCAGTTTTGTGGGCCGGCCTCATAACTGTCGGTGATAATGTACTTCAGTCCTTGAGTCCCCATCATGCCACCCGTAGCATCCTTGTACATATCGAGATAGGTATTGAAATAGGAGCGAACGTGCTCCGCGTTAAGCTTATCCACCTCCAGGCCGGTGGCTTCGGTCGAAGCCGGATGATTGGTAATCCCGGTCAGTGAATACCCCAGGCGCAGAACCATCCAGCTTCCGGGGGGCGGAGTCCACTCGAGTGTGCCGTCCTCATTCAAATTTGAGGTAAGATCAATGACACTTGATTGGGAAATAGCGCCATCATTTACTGGCGGCGTACCCATTTCATACAAACCTTCGATAGTGGTAAATCCCGCTTTGTCTTCAAAACGGTGAACCCGTGCGGTTGTATGCAATTCCAGTTCGGCTATTTCTATTTCAGACGGTTCATCTTCAGTAGTCTGTTCTGAGCTCTCATTGCCAAGCATAGCTGCCAAACTTGGGGGAGTAGGAGACGATCCAAATGTAACCCGAATATATTTACCTGAAATCGGTTCATCGAGAGTGAGTGTTACATGGTCAACGCGGCTGTTCGGAATTTCGGCAACTGTTCTAAAATTCGCCCTGTCTTCACTTACTTGCAGCGTTCTGTTGCTGGGAGGGAGAGGTCTGAATGGCATAGCCTCACTGCCTCCACCGGAAATAGTCAGGGATCGAAAAGTCTGGGGCTGTGCAAACTCAAACTGTATCCATTCATTTTTCCCTTCGGAAGGTTCGGGCAACGACACACCGGAAGTTAGATCCCCGTCCGTAAGCGAGGAGAGCTCAACATAGCCACTACTGGAAATCACACGGTGCTCCAACTCCGAGAGTGTTTTATCCCCCTCCGGCAGCCGGAAAGCAATGACTGCAGCATCTTTATAAAATTCGGGCGGCGTATATTGATGGCCGGTAATCGCCGCTATTCCCCCGTCGTAGGGAAGGTTTTTGAATGGACCTGTACTTGACGGAGGTTCCGGAAGCTTACTATTGAATGGTTTCCCGCCTTCTATCCTCGTCTTGCACCAGACATATTTCTTCATTCCCTCGGCAGGTCGTACCCAGGGACCACCGCTCCCACTCCATCCGGGAGAACCGGCAATCGCCATTTCCATATCCAGTGAATCAGCTAAATTTGTGGTAAACTGAAATGCATCCTTCCAATCGGGCGTCATATACTGCAGTCGGTTTTCTACCACGGGCGGGGTCATGAAGGCGGCATCAAAGTTTTGGAAACCCGCAATGCCCACCCTGCGCATCCACTCAAGATCGGCCCGTATCCCCTCTTTGGTAATGTTACCGTTCATCCAGTGCCACCATACGCGGGGCCGGGCTTCGTCGTGTGGATTTTTAAATCCTGCCTCCAGATTCACCTCTTCATCACGATCTGACTGGGCATCACTGCACGATGCCGACAAAAATAGCAGACCCAATGCCAGAAGAACCGAGATCGGCAGCGATTGAAACAGCGTATTAGTTGTTTTCATAATTCCATTAATCATTGATGTGAAGGAAAGAATGAAGACCCCACTACTACCGAGATTGATACCGTATTATTCTTCAGATTGTTAAATCATCTCGACCGTTTTCCTGTAACCCGTTTTTAAATCTCAGGACAGATTAAGCAAAGTGAGAGTCCGGTCCCCAATTGCACCGGACCCTCAGCTGCTTGTAAGAAACGTGTCAATTAATACCCTGGATTTTGCTCGAGATCAGGATTGAGGTTTATCTCGCGGAAGGGTATCGGGTACAAAAGCTGATCTTCCGTTACGTTAAAAGAAGCTGCTGTAGGAGCATTACCAGGAGCATAATAGTAATCCTGTGGATTGGCCTTTACACGCTCGCCGAAGTCATTCATCACCTGCACGGCACGGCCTGTTCTCACGAGGTCGTGCCAGCGTTTATTCTCAAACGCGAGCTCAACCCGTCGCTCTTGCATGATGGCATCGCGAAGGTCAGCCTGTCCGGTTGCAGTGTAATCGTTCAAGCCGGTTCTATCGCGAACTTCGTTGAGGTATCCCTGGGCTTCTGTAAGTCGACCACCCTGCTCGTTGATCGCTTCGGCCATCATCAGCAGTACTTCGGCATAGCGATAGACAGGCCAGTTTTGCTCAGTCTGTCCAAACGAAGGATGATCATGTTGATACTTTTTGATATAGGGCGTTCTGTCATAGGTAAAGCCGGTAATCGGGGATGAGCCCGAATAGCGACCGATAGAGGCGGCATACCTTTCGTCCTGAACCGTATCTTCGTATGCTTCAATCAGATCCGGCGTGGGCGTATTCCAGCCACCTTCATTGAGCTGGGCCGGGGAAACACCGGTTATTATGGAAGGATCATTCAGCCTGGGCAGAAAATGATAAGGAAACAGGCTGTGCAGACTTTGTGAAGTTCCGGCCAGGAATTCAACCTCAAATACCATTTCGTCGTTGCCTTCATTGGCGGGATCAAAAACGTCTGCATAATTTGGCAGCAATGAATAGTTCGTCACATTGGACAGTGCAGATTCAGCATCAGACCAACGCTCCAGCGTCAGGAAAACATCGCCCAACAGCGTGTAGGCAGCTCCCGATGTGGCCCGGCCGGTTTGCTGATTAGCCTTCGAAGGAAGTAGGTCAGCAGCGGAAGTTGCATCGGTAATTACCTGATCATACACATCGCTGGCGGAAGACCTTGCAAGAGAGGTCTCTTCCAGTGATCCCGAAGGCTCCAGGTGTAATGGCACGCCTCCAAAATTCCTGACCAGGTCGAAATAGGCAAACGCTCGTAAGAAAAGAGCTTCTCCCTTCAGCCTGTCTTTGACCGACTGATCAAAATCGGCCTGGTCGATCTGTGACAGTATTTCATTGGCGCGAGCAATGATCTGAAAGTTATTGTTATACTTATTTGCCACAACACCATTGTTAGATTCAACAAGAAACGTCGCTACGTTTTCTGAGGTAACTGCGCCCCTGTTATCTACGTTAAAAGTGAAATGCGTATTATCGGAACGCATTTCTGCCAGCATCCAGTCTCCACCTGACCCAAACACAGTTTGGGCATCATAGATTGACTGCAACGGTGCATAGGCCCCATTAACCGCCTGCTCAAAATCAGACTGGGTCTGGAAGAAGTTCTGGGGCGTTACGGCAGTTTCAGGGGTGATATTCAGGAAGTCTTCACATCCGCTTATGAACACAATCAATATTCCGATTAATAATATTCTGAATTTCATAACTATACCCTCTTTAAATTCTTTTTTGATTAGAAGCTGAGATTTACACCAAAGCTGACAGTCCGGGGGATGGGGTATGCCGTTTGGTCAATACCCAGAGCGGTGTCACCACCTCCGCCTTCCGTGTCTGCATTTGTGTTAACTTCTGGATTCGGACCAGGGTAGCTTGTTATGATAAAGGCGTTTTGCACGCTTCCGTAAAACCTCAATCGACTTATCATGCTGTTACTGCTTACCGGCAAGGTATAACCAAGCGTAATATTCCTGGCCGTAATGTTGCTTCCATCATATATGAACCGTGAATTCCACCAGTCGCGCTCTAGGAACGTCGTTCCCTGGGCAACGCTTCCGTACCTGCCATCTCCCGGATCTTCAGGCGATTTCCAGCGATCTTTTAAGCCCTCGAGCACATTAAATACGCCATCCAGGTTCGTAAGATATTGCTCTTCCAGGCGGATAATGTCATTACCATAGGCGCCACTAAGCGTCAGTGAAAAGTCAAAGTTTTTGTAACGCACTGTGTTCGTCATTCCGAAGGTAAAGTCAGGATGAGGATTACCAATGACAGTCCGATCGTCCTGGGTAATAATGCCATCACCATTGACATCCCTGAACTTTACTGTTCCTACCTGCGAGGTCGTGTGCTTCGGAGAGTTATCAAACTCTTCCTGGTCATCGTAGACTCCATCATGGATCAAGCCATAAAACTGTCCGATGGGCTCTCCAACCTCCGTGATGTGACTTTCCGCAATTCCACTGAAAAGTGCGGCATTTTGCGTACCAAGTTCGACCACCTCGTTCCGGTCAAAGGAAATATTGAAATCAGTGCTCCAGGAGAGATTGGTATTCTCGATGTTAAATGATTTTACAGAGAATTCGTGTCCCCAAAATTTCAGCTCCCCAATATTGGTTTGGATATTGCCAAAACCGGAAGCCAAAGGGACCTCAACGTTATAAAGCAGATCCGAGGTGTTTTTCCTATAGTAGTTGTAGGTTAACTGTAACCGTTCGTCAAAGAAATTCACATCCAGCCCCAGGTTATATTCCTTGTTGGTTTCCCACCCGAGACCTTGATCTCCCAGGTTATCTACTGCACGACCTGAAGCCAGGCCACTTCCAAAAGCATAGTTGGCGGAACTGATCGTGGAAATATGGGTATAGTTCCCGATGCTGAAGTTACCCACTACACCATAACTTGCCCGCAGCTTCAGGAAGCTGATTAAATCAGATTCAGGCATAAACGGTTCTTCAGAGATAATCCAGCCAGCGGAGACAGACGGGAAGTTACCCCAGCGATTGTTGGAGCCAAACCGTGAGGACCCATCTCTGCGTATAGAAGCGGAGAACAGGTACCGGTCTTTATAGCTGTAGTTGACTCTTGCCAGGTAAGAAAGCAAAGACCACTCCTGAACATCGGATGCAATAGTGGTTTGTCCGGCGGCACTGACCTCACGAACTTTGTCATCGGGATAATTCGTGGCCGTAATCTCGCTTGTATTCAGCTCAAACTTCTGTGCCGTTGCTCCAACCAGCGCATCAATGCTATGATCACCGAGGTCACGCTGGAAGGTCAGTGTATTCTCATTCACCCACGATGTGTAGGTACTTTCAAGCAGAAATCCATTTGGTATAATGGGAGGCGGTGCAAAAAGCTGCCCTGTGGTGGATGGATTAAAGTTGAAGAATCGTCTGGAACCAAGATCAACATTGCCAGATGTTTTCAGGCTGAGGCCATCCAGAATTTCGTACTCGATTATGGCATTAGAAAGTAACTGCGTTTCTTTTTCATCATTCACACGTTCCCTGGCCGTTCGCAAAAAGTTGGGATTACCGAACGTAGCCGGATCCTGCGCTATAAGCGGCAGTGATCCATCGTCGTTACGGGCTGGCGCCAGTGGAGTAGAAAGGACGGCACCACTGAGTATCCCCCCGTTCCATGGGGCATCATCCGTATTGGAATTCGTATTCATTGCAACGTTGGGTGCTACGTTAAAGCGAATATTCAAATTGTCAATAGGCTGGAAATCGGTGTTGACGCGCAGAGAATATCGCTCATATCCAGTGCCTATGACCACGCCATCCTGGTTTAGATATCCCGCCACAGCTGTCGTGCTAAATGTCTCGGTACCGGTACTCAGCGAGAGACTGTAGTCCTGAATTGGTGCCGCCTCGGTCACGGCGTCATACCAGTCGGTGCCATTGCCGTATTGCGACGGATCCTGGAACGCTTCATCCACCGGCCGACCGTTGAATTCGTCAATCTCCTTCTGGAATTGCGCATATTCATCTGCTTCCATCACATTTGGCCGTCCCCTTTGCGGAATCTGTTGCACCCCGTAGCTGGCGTTAAAATTAACTTGGGTCTGACCAGCTACCGCTTTCTTGGTTTCAATGAGTACCACTCCGTTGGCTGCCCTGGAACCGTACAGCGATGTTGCAGAGGCGTCCTTAAGTACACTGATACTCTCAATTTCATTGGGGTTGAAATTGCTGATATCACCCGTGATCGGCATCCCGTCTACAACATACAGGGGGTCACTACCTGCAGTTATAGAAGCCGCACCTCGGACTCTCACTTTTATCCCTTCGCCCGGTGCCCCGGTATTTTGATTAATATTTACTCCTGAAAGTTTGCCCTGGAGCTTCTGGCCGAGCTGAGCCACCGGCAGATCTTCCAATCCCTCGGAGGTAATATTTTGTACAGACCCGGAGATATCACGTGTGGATTGTGTACCATAACCGACGACAACGATATCCGATCCCTGTATCGCCTGGGGCGCCATGGCCAAATCGATGGTTGTTCGCCCGTTAATAGGCACTTGTTCCGTCTGATAGCCGATAAAGGAAAACATCAAGGTATCAGATAGAGAAGGTACATTCAGCGAATATGAGCCGTCAGATCCGCTTGAAGTACCCGTGGTTGTGCCCAGCACTGAGATATTAACACCGGGCATCGGATCGCCAGTCTGTGCGTCGGTTACCTGTCCCGTCACCGTTTCCATTGTAACCTCTTTGGATGGTTTCTTCATCTTCATCAAGACCAGCTGCTGGTTCTGGGACAGTGCAAATCGGAGCCCGGTATCATCCAATATCTCCCAAAGAGCGTCATAGAGGGTCACAGCCTTTTTCTGTATTGTTACGTATTTGCCAGGCAGAGATTGTTTGTTGTACATCAGTTTCAGGCCTGCCTTTTGGGCAACACGCTGTAATGCCTTCTCCAAGGGGGCACTTCTGAGATCCAGTTCAATTAATTGTTTAAGCTGATCACTGACGACTTCACTTTGCACTACATCTTCGTTGGAAAGTGCCAGTGCCCTCCGCCTATTATCCTCCTGTGCATCTTGTGCATACATCAGTGGGGTTACCAATATCACAAGCATCAGTATCCCTATCGTGCGTATCATTATTCCTTTCATAATTTTCCCCTTATTGGTTTCTGATTTTATATTGATATTCCTCTTTTTTGAATATCTCTGATAGATTATCCTAGCTATCATTTCCCTGGTAAATGGAATGTGATTATGCCCTCCTCTTTTTCAATTTCCAATTCAAGTGTTAATGCAATACCGTTTAGTACCTCACTCATAGGCTGGCTGTAATCGATCTCAGCAGTAAGTTTTCTACGACCGATTTCTGCATCGCTGGTTTGGATAACTATATCATACCAGCGTTCGAGTTTCGGAATAATCTCATTTAACGGCCGGTCATTAAAATTCAGTTTCCCTTCGGTCCAGCCCATATACCAGTTCATATCAATATCATTGACAATACTGGGATCACTATCGTCGCTAACCTGGCCCTTTTGGTTCTTAGTGAGAATAGCTTCGCCGGCATCTTGTAACCCTGCGTTCTCAGCCTTACCGAGAGCCACCTTGCCCTCCGATACGACGACCTCCACCTGGTTACGTTCATCTGGCCAGGCCCGTACTAAAAATTTGGTTCCCAGCACGCGGGTCGTGGCCTTTTCAGAATGGACAACAAAGGGTTTGGATTCATCCCGGGTTACTTCAAAATAGGCTTCCCCCTCCAGGTACAGGTTCCGTTGTGCCGTATTGAAAGAAAGGGGAACCTGCAGTTTACTCCCGGCATGTAAAATGACCTTCGAGCCATCGTTTAACGTGTATGTAGCTCGTTCCCCATTGCCTGTCGTAATTAAACGCATGGCAGTTTTATCCACCTTCTCCTTTTGAGAAGAGATGCTTTCATAATTGCTGTAGGCAAATAAACCGGCCGTAATAATGATGACCGCTGCAGTGGCAGCCATAACCAGGCGTCTTATAACCCGGCCGGATCGATTTTCCCGATTGTTGCCCGAGTAATATTGTCTGTCTTTTGTACCTAATACTTTTTTGACCTGGTGATCTCCCTGGTCCAATTTGTCCATGTCGGATGCGAGTCTTTGCCACGCTTTCTCAGCATCGAGATTGTAGGCTGGAACTCCTGATTGTTCCCAGATCTCACGGAGTTCTTCAACTCTCAGTGCTCGCTCGGGATTTTCATTTATCCAGGATTTCATTTGTTCCTTCTCCTCACCTTCCAATTCACCGGCGAAGTATCGTGCTAGTAATTCCCAGGGCATATTCTTTCTGCTCTTTCCTGTCGTCAATAATCGTTTTTGTTGGTTGTTCTATAGCTATTACACTTCAGTCGGAGGGTTCTATGACAAACAGACTAAATTTTTTTGAAAAATTTGGATAGGTCTAAAGGAAAGAAACTTATATAGGCTCTAAACACCCAAAAACCTCCCTTTCGAGGTATAAAAGCTTTGAATTGGAAAAGGATGGTTAGAGGTTCAAGCTGTAAGCACGCAACCAGAACTTTATGAGTAGACTCAAAAAGTACAAAGCATTTACCAGTTATATTCCATCTCAATCCACCGGGTGGCGAACCCAGCCATCCGGTGGAGAAGACTCTTTTCCACCCGGCCGCTGTTTTATGACCGGGTGGATTAAAATAAATAGGCCTACTATAGCAATCTCAACTTAATGATAACTACTAACAGATTAGTACAGTTCGTAGTAGACCGAAACCTACAATCTAAAACAGAATAACATGTTGAGGGTTAAAAAAGCATCTCAGTCATCCTGCACCCCGATGCAGGATCTCGTACGGATATACGCGTTGATTCTATTTCGATTTAATATCAACGTTTGTCATCTTTACGAGATCCTGAAACAAGTTCAGGATGACACAGTGGCTTATTTCAATCCTAAATGCGTTAATAATAGCTTATCATCTGGATCCGTATAATATCAAACCAAGAAAAGGAAGAGGATTGTCTCGAAGATGAACATTTTTTTTAGCAGCTCAGACAAACCAAGGAAAGTGGCGAACGAGAGGTAATCGGACAGGTGATTTCTGAGACGTTTCAGTGCGCGGCCCATTTGTGTATTTACGGTACCGATCGAAATGTCCAGCACTTCGGCTATTTCAGCATAGGTGAGACCACTTCTGCGGTTCAAGACAAAAATTTGTCGACACCGTGGTGGTAGCTTCTCCAGTCCCTCTTCGATATCACGCCGCAGTTCTTCAACCTCGACATCATCAGAGGTCAGCTTCGACTCTTTCAGTTCCCGGAACTTTCTGGCCACGTCATCTTCCGTATCATCTACTACCTTTTGATGACGCACTACATTCAGGGCCTCATTTTTAACGGCATTAAAAAGATAGCTCCTGAGCTTTCCGGGAGGGTCCCAACTTTCCCTTTGCGCCCAGATGTTAAGGAAAACCGACTGAACGACATCTTCGGCACGCTCCATACTCCCCAGGTAGGTTATGGCAAAGCCGTGCAACCGCTTGTAGTATGCTAAAAAGATCTTCTTAAAAGCCGATCGATCGCTTTTCTCACGAACCTGTCTCACCCACTGTTTTTCCAGCAATGGGCGAACTTCACTAACTGGATTTTGATCCTCTTTTCCCGTATCCATTATCCCGTCCCTTACTAACATTGGTAGTTATTTCACTACCTGTCCATTCCATCACAATTTTTCCTACAAATGTTTAGTCTAATAATATAGAGACAGCCGAACTGCTGAACTACTCTCTTGGTCCATAAGATTAACCTGAGCTTTCAGATAAGGAGTGGCTACCTGCTCGCCCATTTTCGGTTCTGCCTCCACGAGATTGCGGCAGAACTGCTCCCAAATGAATGTAATACGGGATGTAATCTCGCTACGACTGGATTGCTTTCCGATGGCCTTGTATAGGCAGTCGTAAAGGCTGCATCTACCCTACGCGAAGGCTTTGCGTACCCTGCGCGGAGACTATGCGTAGCCTACGCAAAGGCTATGCGAGGCCCTGGAATTTGGATTGAAATTCTTCTATTTGACGTCCTCACGCCACTGTTGCCACTTACCTCGCATCTTTTTCAACAGTTCCGAATAGTTAGCATCATTGGCTAGATTATTTTTCTCAGTTGGGTCGGACTGGAGGTCATATAATTCCTCATAAAGGGGCTCGCTGTCCAGATAACGTAGATACTTGTAACGTTCGGTACGAACTCCCTCTGATCGTGGGATGCGATCGGGAAAGCTGTGGTGCTCATAAAAGAATTCGGTTCTCCAGTTCTCGGGATTTTGGCCTTTAATGATCGGGGCAAACGATCGCCCTTGAACGCCATCCTCCGGGGTAAGGCCAGCCCAGTCAAGGAAGGTAGGCATAAAATCGAGCATCAGTACCATCTGCTCTCGCTGGGTCCCGCGCCCGGATTCTGGAACACCCGGGTGGCGGACGATAAGAGGGACCCGAATGGAGGTTTCATGGCCCAGCCACTTGCCGGCAAGTCCGCGGTCTCCCAGATACATGCCATGATCGCCTGTTAGTACAATAATCGTGTTTTCCAATTGACCCGTCTCACGCAATGCATCAACCATTTTACCCACTTGGTTGTCCACACCAGTCACCATCCGGTAGTATCGCCTTAACGAACGCTGGAAATTTAATGATTCGGGCGGTCCCAGCCGGTACTCCCATCGAACACGCCCCAATGACTTCCGTATTAGTTCTGGCTGGCTATTAAAAAATGTGGAATCTGACAAGGGAGGAGCCGGTATTTCGTCCAGCTCATAAAGAACCGCTGTAGCTGGAGATGGTGGATATGGCTCCACAGGATGGAAACCGTCCTGAACATGTGGGGCCTTAAATCCGATCGTTAGGACAAACGGTTTACCGTCAGGGGCCTCTCGTATCATTTCAGCTGCCTGGTTGCCCAGTTTATCGGTAAGGTGGACTCCTTTATTGGGAGGTTCCTCCTCCGACCAGAATCTGCCCTGCCCGGAAAACCTGCGGTCATCATCGAACACCCCTTCTGGTACCGGACCCAAGTGCCATTTACCAACATATCCAGTATGATAACCAGCTTTACGAAGTTGAGCGGGATAACTCATCTGCACCTGTTGTTCTGTAAGTTCATCAAACTGGTCGAAATAGATACCGGTACGAGCAGCGTAACGACCGATCATCAGGTTTCCACGACTGGTAATACAGGTGGCAGTAACGGCAAACGCATTGCTGAAGACCACCCCCTCACCTGCCAGTTGATCAATATTCGGGGTTTGTATGATCTTATTCCCCATGAATCCAAACGGCTTGTGATCCAGGTCATCAACATAGATCATTAGAATATTAGGGCGATCTTCTTTGCTATCTTGGGCAAATACCTTTGTTCTACCGGTGATGCTGACAAATAAAATTGAGAGTATTACAACATACAAATAGTGTAAGCTTCGCATTTCAGATCCATTTTAATAGTTACCATTATCTCTGCCTCTTTTTGAAGACCTAAAATTTAGGCCTGTACCTACTATTCAGATACAAAAAGGGATCACCTCTTTAGGAGATGATCCCTAATTTTATTGAGAAATGTTAAAAGAATCAGTTTGTCAGCCGAAATGTTATTGACGACAAGATCAGAGTACCGGCTTCGGCAGGATTTTCCGGCTGACTCACGATATAGAGATCGTGTGGATTTCCATCCGTGACTTCCTCAATGGCAATAGTAAACGGTTGGGAACTGGGTCCATCGCCGGAAGAATTGAATTCGGGTTTGAAGTTGGCTTCCCCGATGACCTCACCGTCAGGACTATCCAGGCGAAGCTCAAAAGAATATCCTGTGTTCACCGGTTGTGGAATAACACTGGTGAGTTGTATAGCACCAATTCCCGTGAGATCGATCTGCTCAAGGCTGAAAGAGCCTTGTTCCTGCGGCACCATCAAAAGCGGGTTTCCGTCAAAGGTCATGGAACTGTAGCTTTCCAGGTTGCTGGCGCCTGCAAAATTCATGGTGTTGTTTCTCAGGTACTTGCTGGCGTTGCCGGTTAGCGGCTTGACATTTGGTCCGCCCTGGTCGGTGTAACTTGCAGAGAGAATCAACATGCCGCTTGGTGTTGGCTGTTCACCCATCGTTGGATCGACCGTTCCTGAGGCAGGCAATGATTCCTGCTGCTCACTTTCTTCAGCCAGCGACTGAATCCATGTAACCATTTTACGGGCATCAGCCTCACTGATGTCGAGATGGGCCGGCATCACCGTTTCACCCCATATGCCGGAACCTCCCTGGATAATTTTATTGACCAGGTGCGGTTCAGCATTGGTAGAGTCCTCGTATCGTTGGGCAACCTCCATGTAGGAAGGCCCAATAGATTTGGAATTGAGCTTGTGGCAGGCCTGGCAATCGAGCGATTCGATCATGCTTTTTCCACTCATTGCATCGGTCATGACCTGGTGCCCCATCGAGGCTTCGGCCATGTCGCTGCCCTCCACATAATCAGCTGAGACAATCAGGGAGGAAAGATCATCGCCCGCATCGGGATCATCCGGATCGTTGACGCTGACAGAATATGCAACCGGGATCCCCGGGAAGTAGAACGAGTTGTTTCCGTTAACCTGGATGCTCAACTCAGGGGCAACATTGCCGGCATACACCAAGACTGAACTACTGGATCGCGATAGATCCCCGTCATTAACTTCAACCGAAATCGCGTATTCCCCAATTTCGTTGTAGGTGTGCTCCACGGTTGGTTCTGATGTTTCTTTGGTCGTGCCGTCTCCCAGGTCCCAAATGTAGGTCAGTTCGTCCCGTTCGGGATCGCTGGCTTCCACTCTGGCCTCTACCGTCAATGGCAACGTTCCAGAAGTCTTGTTCACCAAAACGTCATCAACCACTGGCTTCCGGTTACCTGCATTGTAGTCAATAAATGACAACCCGGAATCATCATTCTGAGAAAACCAGCCACTGCCATACTCCAGGAGATACAATCTTCCCTCGGGACCTACTTCCATATCGATGACCGCATTAAAATCGGTGTCTTCCATGAATGGGTCCATCTTGGAATAATCGCCGTTCGGCCACATGGTGACCACTTTTATCCAGTTCCGTATCCAGTCATAGATAATTAACTTACCGTCAAAATAATCCGGCAATCGGGTCTCTTCGGGGTACATATCGGTGTAGTAGACGGGTCCCGCCATGGCATTTCTTCCTCCGGTTCCCACGCCTGGAAACTCCTCTGACTCACCGTAGGGATACCAGATGAAAGCAGACTTTGCAGGGGGTAACTCCTTAATCCCATCATTTAACCGGGAATCATTAACAGGATTCTCAGGATCAAATTTTTCCCCGGGTTCACCGGTGGCATAATCAAAATGGCGGTAGGCATGATTTGGTCCGATGAACATCGGCCATCCGAAGAATCCAGCCTCACGAGCCTGGTTTACTTCGTCATAACCGCGTGGCCCACGTGTATCCATGCTGTCGGAACTGGCATCTGGTCCTACTTCCCCCCAGTAGAGATAGCCGGTCTTCTGATCAACCGAAATGCGGTAGGGATTCCGGTTGCCCTGCACATAAATTTCAGGCCGCGTTCCTTCGGTGCCCTGCGGGTAGAGATTTCCTTCCGGGATATCGTAGCTGCCATCCTCATTTACTTTGATCCGGATAATCTTTCCTCTCAGGTCATTGGCATTACCGGAAGAACGGAGTGCATTATATTGACGTCGTCCTTCGCGTTCATCCAGGGGCGCATATCCACCCAGCGTATATTCTGAGTTCTTCTGGTTAAAGGGAGTGGAATTGTCGCCGGTAGAAAGGTACAGGAGACCTTCGCTGTCAAATGCGATGGAACCGCCGGTATGGCAGCAGATATCGCGCTGAGAGTACAACTCTAGTATCACTGTTTCCGAATTCATTACGAGCTTGTCATTCTCAAAGGTAAATCGCGACAGTCGATTAACCGATGTATCGGCGGGACTGTAGTAAATAAAAACGTGGTGATTTTCTTCGAAGTTGGGATCGGCTTTTATTCCCAGCACCCCTTCCTCGGCATTTACATCGGGGGCATCTGTCTCGAAATAAGCATCCAGTCTCCCAACCTCAGTCAATGTGGAATCGCTGTTTTTGTAGAGTAGAATCCCTCCACGGCGCTGGGTAATGAGTACATCCCGGTTCGGTAAAATCGTCATCTCGGTCGGCTCGTAAAACTTCCCGACTGACAGCATCTCTTTGGTAAACCGGTTTGCTTCTGGCACCCGGCCATTTTTGGCCTGTGAATAATCTAGCTCCAGGTTTTCGTCAATGGCATACTGAATTCCAGCTAAAATATGCTGCAAATAAAGATCCTCCGAAAACGATTCACTGGTATGCCCAAGGCCGGTGTAAAAAGCGCGCCCGCCATCATAGTTGTGATACCATGCGATCGGGTGTTCACCCATGTCAGCCCCGCCCTGGTAGCTGTCTTCATCCAGTGTCATCAGGACATTGACCTGGTCATTAAAGTTCTTGTAGCTATACCATTCATCAGTCCGGATCCATGGGTTGGGCAAAAACTCTGTTGACGGGTGTGAGGCATCTTCCACTGTTAGGGTCCCCTCCTGTACATTAGGATGAGGATCGTTGATACCGGGATGATCCAGAAAGTACCCGCCCACCATGCGACCATACCAGCCCCATTCATACTCGGTGTCGGCTGCTGCATGAATGCCCACGTAACCGCCACCGGCCTGGACATAGCGTTCAAAATCGGCTTCCTGGTATTTATTCAAGACGTCCCCAGTAGTACTCAGGAAGACAACGGCAGAGTATTGTTCAAGATTTTCTTCGGTAAACTTACCAGCATCGGTTGTGGTGTCAACCTCAAACCCATTTTCCGAACCCAGCTTTTGTATTGCTGCGATACCATCGGGGATGGAGGCGTGATGATATCCCGCCGTCTTACTAAAAACCAAAACTTTGGGAGGACCGGAGCGTTGATTGGAGCATGAAGAAATGAATAGAAAAGCAGGTATTAATAAACAGAGATACTTCAATAAGTTAACGTAACGTTTCATGAATATTCGATTATTTTATGTGAAAGACATAGTCTTGATTTTGACTCCTGGAGCCGAAAATCCCAACAAAATATTGTTAATATTATAAATCTGAACAACAAAAAAGGTCGGTTCTAAATCCCTTGTCAAGTGCTTTACCCAACTAAATTGCACCAACATACTTCGCCCCAAAAGGAAACACGTGCTTTTAACGAAAAGACGTGAGGCTTAGTCTGGCTTTTATGTATACCGTCTATCAGTTCCACAGCCGACGTACCTATCATTAGGGGCATTCCCACACCCATAAAATTCCCGTGGTTGAATACCTTCAATGCCTGGGTATCAGTTCAATTTTAAACCAACCCAATATTCCATTTTTACTCAACGCCGTCAAATCTTTTTCAACTTTTTTCAAATCTTCATGGCGTCCCATTCTGCTCACAATAACCCGTTGGTTTCCTTAGTGAAAATAAATACCCCCTATAGATGCCCAAGACAGTAAAAAAGAAGATTTAAGCAAATAACTCCACCATCTGCAAGCCCTCCAGGCTGCCGCCTGGTTCCCGACAGTGCAAGCATTATAAATTACAAGCGTCCTTAATTGTGAGAGGCTTTAAACGGCATTTCCAGCATTACTCAGAGCCCTGAAAATCATTCTTCAACAAGATAATTCCTCCTTTGAAGGGGGCCAGGGGGATGTAGCGCAAATTGAATCTAATTCAGAAAGAATTGAAGAGCAACACTCACCCAACACCAACAAGAAAAAACACTGCCAAAGCCATGAACCTGTAAGTACGAGTGAAGAGCCAGCACATCCCCTTTTTCTTCGGCTGGGGCCGAATTCATTTCCACCTTCGAAGGGGGAACAGTGGGATGTAGCTTAAGCTATATCAAATTCGTAATAAACTGATAAGCAATCCGTAAACAAGAAATACCGCTATCACAGTAGTACGGGATACTTCCCCGCGCCATAAAAGCCATTACTCCCTAACCTTCAAACGGTCCAGGGATCACGATGATATCCCTTGACCAGGTTATTGGCCTTCTCACTGTTTCCAACCTGCTCTCGTTCACTGTCCCACTCAATCCGCTCTTCAGATCGATATGCGATATTCCCCAGATGGGCCGTTACAGTTGAGTGATGGCCGACTTCTACATCACAGATCGGTTTTTCGCGGGATTTTATGCAGTCCAGGAAATTGCGGACATGCTTGGCCCGGGCATTTTCCTCTACCTCCATACTCAACGCTTCCAACTTACTGTCCGGCTCAGGTGTGAGTTTTAGCGATCCCCGATCAACAAATAGAGTTCCTTCTGTTCCATGGAACATGATTCCGTAGCCGTTTCCATCCATTGGCTTGCCGTTGAGCACGCGGTTTTCATAGGTACAGACAAAGTTGGGATACTGGTAGGTTGCGGTAAGCGTATCCGGGGTTTCTCGGTTGTCTTTGAGATGAAATTTTCCTCCGGCTGCACTGACCGCTTGAGGAGCCTTGACATCCATAGCCCAGTTTACAATATCAAGAAGATGCACGCCCCAGTCGGTCATCATTCCGCCAGCGTAATCCCAGAACCAACGGAAGCTGGCCCAGCGTTGATACTGTTTCTCTTCATCCAGGATGACACCAAACCGGTTGATATTAAACGGTCGTTGCCGGGCAGGTCCCAGCCACAGATCCCAGTCAAGCCCCTCGGGTGGGTTGCTATCTGCAGGACTTCCGATTCCATCAGGGTAATCATTACTGTAATTCCAGGTCCTCACAAAGCTGATGGGCCCAAGATTACCAGACTGGATAATCTCCACAGCCTCCTGGAATACCCGTCCCGAACGCTGCATCGTGCCGACCTGTACGACCCGGTCATGCTCCCGTGCGGCCTCTACCATCTTGCGCCCTTCCTCTATATAGCGGGAAAGCGGCTTCTCAACATACACATCCTTCCCCGCCTGGCAGGCCATGATGGTATTCAACGCGTGCCAGTGGTCGGGAGTAGCGATAACAACCGCATCGATATCAGTGCGATCCAGCATCTCCCGAAAGTCGTTATAGGTATCAGCTTTGGGAGCTTGTGAAGAAGCAAAATCCAGGTTCGGTTTGTAGACGTCACTCAATGCCACTACTTCTACATCAGACTCACTCAGCATATTCCCCAAGAGTCCCCTGCCCTGGCGACCAACACCGATTACTCCAACCCGGATGCGGTCGTTGGCCCCAATAATATTGCCATAACTCTGCGCACTCAGCCCCAGTGACAGGCCCGCTGTGCCAGCTGTCAAAGTTTTGATGAAATTCCTCCTGGATGTTGAACGATCAGTCATTTCAAATCCCTTTACTTTTTTTGGTTTAATGGTCAAAGAGACCCAGCTACCATTCCCGTTTTGATCTCATTATTAATCTATCGACAACAGTTGTTTTTGCCAAGCAAATTTTCCCCTGCATCCGTATTGATATTTCTATAGCATCTCAGAAACATATTGTAACGCGTTTAGGAATTGAATTTAATTGTTACTGAATGCTCCCTGCACTGGAAGTACAAGGGTTCGGATTAGGACTGAAAGTCTTTTCCCAAAAATTACCTCCTTTTCTACAAGAAAGCGGATTAGTCCTCTCCAATTGGAGTACCTTCAAGGGCTTAGGGTATCCTCCTGCACCCTTCAAAGGGGAAGGGCTGTGAGCCCGGCAAGAAAAATTCCCCCTTGAAGGGGGCTAGGGGGATGTAGCCCAGATTGAACCAAATACACCATGAGCTGATGAGAAACTTACTGCCAACACTGACACGAAGATACCAATGCAATAGCCGGGAGCTTGCAAGCCCGTGGAGGGAGCTAGCACATCCCCCTTTTCTTCGGCGGGGGCCGAATTCATTTCCCCCTTCGATGTTCTGTTCGGGGACATGGTTTACACCCGTTCGGGGAGATCCTTTACACTTTTTAATTAGCATGTTGATTTACAGTAATTGTTCGAATTTGTTGATGGCAAAAATAGACGTCATACCTGTCCTCGGACTCCGAGCTAGCTCGGAGCGCGAGGCGATAGCCGCTGAAGGCGCGCCCGACCGT
>NZ_JAMQKA010000079.1:0-15212 GCF_031569985.1 Aliifodinibius sp. S!AR15-10
AGGAGACGTTTTCCACACTTGCCGATATCGGCTATGAAGGGTGGCTGACCATTGAGGCATTTACCCGGGATGATCCCGACTTTGCCAATTCCATTAATGTGTGGCGAGAATACAACGAGCCCTGGGACGTGGCGGAAGAAGGCTTTGCATTTATTAATAAGATGTGTGAAAAATATGGGTTTTAAGCTGGCTTCTCCCTTACCTGTTGGCTATCAACAGGCCAGTGAAATAACTTCTTGGATATTCTTCCTGAACCTATACTGTACTACTAAGAGAGCCCGCTGCTATAAAGTTTGATGGTACTGTGGGCGTATGTATGTTGTATGCAGGATATTGATGCATTAGGCGAACTTAAGCCGGAACGGCAATACAAAACGGGGGAAACCAAACTATCATCTGAGGGAATAACATATCTTGGCAATGTATATCAATCAGAACAATCTGAATTTCTGCAGTCTAAAGATCCGCTGTTCCGCCCAACTGATATAGCAATAGCACCGGATGGCACAATGTATATTGTGGATATGTACAGGGGTATCATTCAGCAGGGGAACTGGAACCAAGAAGGTAGCTGCCTGCGAACCAAGATAAAGCAGTACCAACTGTAAAAGGCTATTGGACGAGGACGAATATGGCGGTTGAACCACGAGGGAGAAAATCGAACTGCTAGTAACCCTCAGATGTTCAATGAACTCAATGCTTATGGGCAGTCTCACATAAAATCACCAAATATTGACAAGCTGGCCGCGTCCGGAATCGAATTTGACCGGGCGTATACCAACGTGCCGGTTTGCGGTGCAACACGAGCAAGCTGATAAGCTTGAATATCAGGATAACGTGAAAGAGTTGAGTAAACGTCTGAAAAGAGAGCGGGGTTAAACCATTCTACTGATTGCCTGCCCAACTTTATAGCAAATGAATCGGGACTTTAATTGTTCCTTATGTCCTGCGTTCTGCCCCTTCCCCTCACACAATTTGGCCCCATAAGAGGCACATCCAATTCATTTTATTTGCACTAATACCCTCAGATTTTGCGGTCTGTGCGCCATAGACCCGATTTAAATTTTTTTGTAAGGATCCGGCCTGAAAGTGATCTAATTAGTGGTGTTCAACTAAGAAAGGATATTCATTATTGAAGCAAGAGAATCTATCCGCATCAAGGATTTTGTTATTGGTTACCCGGTTACCTGTTATTGGGAATCGCACATGTAGCTTGCTACTTGTAGCCGACCACTAATAACCACCACACCATTCAACTAATAACAACACAAGGGAGATCAAGAGTAGAGAGATCTCCGGTACAACAAACCATAACAACTAAAAACACAACTAACCTATGTTAAATTACACACTCTATGATAATTATTTCACGGAAGACGATCCCAATGACCGGCTCGCGCGCCCGGTGGAAGTAACAAGGAGGACCCGCGAAGAACTGATCGAGGCGATCACCGGTCCCGGCTCCATCCTCAAACCTACTGAGACAGAGGCCGTCATCAACAACTACTGGGATACCATTGCCGAGTACGTCCGTCAGGGCGAAGCGTACAGCGACGATTACGTCAGCGTCCGTTTCGATATCAGTGGCACTTTTACCGACGATGAGGACCGGTTCGACCCAAACCGCCATGCACTGATCGTCAACGTCCGGCTTAAGGATTCTGTCACCGATGCCGCACAGGATGTGTCGCTGCGAAAAGTGGATTCCGATCAAATTGTCCCTCAAATAGACAGGGTATACGACTGGGGGAGCACAACCATCAACGAGACCCTCACCCCCGGCGATGTGCTTGAGATTACGGGCAGCCACCTGAAGCTCAACGGTACCCTGGAAGAGGAGGGCGTCTACTTTGTCAGCCAGTCTGATGATTCCGAGGCCAAGGCGGAGCAGGTCCGAACCAACGAGCCAAAGACGTTGACCCTCCGCATCCCGGGAAGCCTTGCTGCCGGTAGCTGGCGTATCGAGGTACGTAATACAGCCTATAACAGCGATACGCTGCGAAGCGGCCTCTTTACCACCGAATTGACGGTGGAATAAAGAGCGACATTTTGTCGCATTAATTCTCCTTCCTGAAGTAGACCATTTCACTACCCTGAAGTAGGTGACTTTACCTTCCTGAAGTACCCTGTTTCACGACCCTGAAGTGGTCTACTTTACTATATAGGCCCTGTAAGGGGCTAAGAGCGGCGACAAGGTGACAGAATGGTGTTCCCCAGAATAAAAACCAAGAATTCAAGGATATGGTAACATTAATGCTTTTTTGGGTTGATTTTTTTGCCCTTTGTTGACCCACCCTTTAATCCTCCTTAACAGGAAACTCATTGATTAGATTGTAAACTTTTTGAAAGACTTGAGCTTTGTCAGCTGAATAAGTTTGAAAAGAAACAGTTTAGGATATTATTTGGGAACGCTCATCAAAGCGTCTCTTATCCTGCTGGTAGGGGGAGAACAAGCTTGCTCTACGTGCCTTCGCATAAAGCTTCGGTATGTAAACCTTGAGCGTAGTTGAGAGTGGGAAAACAAGGAGCTCAAAAGCTGATTTCCACGATTGAAGATGATGAGCCGGTAATTGAAAATATTGAGATTGCCACCGAGCTGGTCATCCGGAAATCATGTGGATGCAATGGATGAGCTAACGAATAGAACAGGAGGCTCGGTTTTTTGCTGCTATTTCCAGCCTTCTTAAGATATAATAGACTTTATTCGAGTATTTTTACTACCTTGTTAAAGGGTCTTGACATACAGAGCGAATGTGCTATCTTAAGGATTGATTATGTTATCGATCACATAATATTTGAAAGAAGGGGAAATTAAGAGTTGTCTTTTGTAGAAACGAGGCAAACTTGACACGGGTTTCGTGATGGCTGATGCGGCTTACCAAAAGGGTTTTTTAAATGACTCTGAAGATGGGAGTCAAAGGGAAGGATTCGAAACTTTCTTTCGATTATTTTATGTAGATCTTTGCAAGTATGCTTACGGCTACACGGGAGATCGTGAAATATCAAAAGACATAGTGCAATCAGTCTTCCTCAAGGTTTGGGAACAAAAGGCTTTCTGGGATGACTTCGAAAGTGCCAAATGTTACCTCTATAAATCAGTGCGAAATGAAAGCCTTAATTATAAAAAGCATGAGAAAGTAAAACGCGAAAATCGGACTGAAGTGGCACTAAGAATTGAGGAGTGGCAAGATGCCTGTCATCAGGAGGGGATGATCGATCAAAAAGTTGAACTGGTTCAGAAAGGGGTTAGTCATCTTCCAGATCGTTGCAGGGAAATATTTAAACTGAGCAGAGAGAGCGGGTTAACTTACCAAGAGATAGCTGAGGTCCTTGACCTTTCAATCAAAACAGTTGAAACACAAATGGGGCGAGCGCTTAAAAGTTTACGGGCTTTTCTGAAAGAACATTGGAACCAAGTGGTGCTATTCCTGATTTTTCTTTTTCCTTTCTAGCATTTGTTCCTCAATTTAGATTTTCTGACCAATTTTATTATCGGACTAAGCGAGGACATACCTTCAATTTTCAGTTTTTTCAGAGTGTAATACAGTTCTTTTAGGCCGAATAACAGCTTCAATCGCCCCGGTTCCGCCCTTCTTTGATTGGTTACCCCAATGGCCTGGGAAAAATTCTTCAAAAAAATAAATTTCCCTGTGGGGGTACCCGTACCCTGAGTTGTGTTAAGCAATGAAGTGTATTTAAGGATAAATAGGTGAATCAATGAACAAGAAGGTACCATGGAACAAGCTTGGGAAGTATTTGTCAGGCAATTGTTCACGGAAGGAACGCGAAGACGTTGAGAGATGGATTGATGCGGAACAAGCCCATCAGGATCTGGTTTCTGAGCTTCGTGAAATTTGGAAGGATGCATCAACTGATAATGAATGGAATGTTGATCTGGGATGGAGAGAACTGTCAAAAAAGTTGGATAAATCACATAGATCACCACTGCGGCTGGTAAAATCAACGCTCGATGAGCACCGCCGAATTGATAAGAAAAAACGCGCTCGGAAGTGGTCGGTTGGAGTTCGGGTGGCGGCAAGTATCGCAATCTTGGCTGTATTCCTGCTTTCCATTGTATTCTATCAGCAAGAACCTGTAAAAAACCAGCAAGAAGTCTCCTTGGTGATGCAGGAAGTGGTAACCGAGAAAGGGCAGCGCAGCCAGTTCAAACTGAACGATGGCACACAGGTCTGGCTGAATGGTGACAGCCAACTAAAGATCCCATCTCATTTTACAACCGATGTAAGAGAAGTTCACTTGAAAGGGGAAGCGTACTTTGTTGTGGAACCAAATCCTGATAAACCGTTCATAATTCATGCGGGAGAATCGCTGACGAGAGTATTGGGGACACAGTTTAATCTGCAGGCTTATCCGCAGGAAGATGTTCAGATAGTTGTAGAGGAAGGCAAAGTTGCTTTTGGCAAATCCAATGAAAAGCAGAAAAATGTTGAACTGGTAAAGAATCAGATGGGAATTCTGGCTGGTGACAAAGCCAATATCAGTAGTGTGGAGGATATTAAAATGTATACCGGATGGACTCAGGGGCAACTTATGTTTAAAGATACACCGTTAAAGAGAGCAGCAACAAGATTAGAACGGTGGTTCGATGTAGAAATAATACTTGCGGATCCTGCACTAGAAACTCGAACTATTACAGGGACCTTTAAAGAGGAATCAATGACAGAGATTCTAAAAATTATAGCCCTCTCCGTGGGCATGAACTATAAAAAGGAAAAAAATACAATAACATTTTATCCAAAGTAAAAATGGACAAAAGCACATTTAATTAAAGTGATAAAGGGGAATCTTATGAGAACTAAAAGTCACAATAAGGGGATGGTATTCTTATGGATGTTTAGCATGTTCCTATTGCTGGGCATGAGTGTAAAAGGTAGCCTGGCTTGGAGCCAAAATTCTTCAAAAACAGCCGAAAATGATGATCTGGCTGGTACTATTATCAGTTATGTCGAGGAGCAAAATTCTGTCAATACAATTGCAAGTAAGATTGTTTCGCTGCATGTAAATAATGCAACGGTATTTGAAGCCGTGAACCAATTGGCGTCAGATAACAACCTAACCCTTTCTTATAGCAAGGAGATACTACCTGAAAATAAAACAGTGAGTGTTGATCTGCGGCAGGTTACCTTCAACAAAGCCATGTACATGATGCTGGAGGGGACGGGGCTCAGGTACGCGATATCTGACAAAGGAAAACTGGTACTTTTTGAAGCAGAAAAAGAACTCTCGAAAAAAACCATACAACAGGCAGAAACAGTTTCAGGCCAAGTGGTAGAAGCTGAGACTGGAGACCCGCTACCCGGGGTTAATATTACGGTTAAGGGTACCACGATAGGAACATCTACGGGTTCTGACGGAAATTACGAACTTGGGGTTCCATCGCTTCAGGATACCCTGGTTTTTTCATTTATTGGTTACGAATCCCAGGAGGTTCCCATCAATGGGCGTACTACCGTTAATGTTACCCTTCAAACACAGACAGTGATGGGCGAAGAAATGGTTGTGGTAGGATATGGGACGACAAACCGGGCAGACATAACCACATCTATTTCCAGTGTGAACCCTGACGATATAAATATTTCAGCCAAGCCGAGTATTAATGATATGTTGTTTGGCCAGGCTGCCGGGTTGAGAGTGACCCAGGAGAGTGCACAGCCAGGTGGAAATGTCAATCTTTCAATTCGGGGTAGAGGCGATCCACTCATTATAGTAGACGGGGTGGTTGTACCCAGTGATGGATTGGAGCCCGGCGTTAACTTCGCTGAATATAATCCGGTAAACAGGGGAAACCTGGCGGGACTCAAACCCAGTGATATAGAATCCATAGAGGTGTTGAAAGATGCCAGTGCCTCTATGTATGGGGTGGAAGCTTCGGATGGAGTAATCCTGATCACTACCAAATCGGGTCGAGCAGGAAGAATGGATGTAAGCTACAGCAGCAGCGTCTCATATCAGCAGAATTATGATTACATGCAGCCGTTGAAGGCGGAACAGTACATGCGTTTTCTCAACCGATTTGAGGCTGACCGATACAATGCTGAAAATGATATGGAACCGTTTGGTTCGACACCTTCAGACTATGAGCCCCGTTTTTCACAGTCTGAAATTAATAATGCCGGGGTTGGGACCGACTGGGTGGATTTCATCCTAAAAGATGGGAATCTGACCAACCATAACCTGTCTATAAGTGGCGGTTCCGAAAGAATTACATATCAATTTTCGGGTAATTTCTTCGATCAGAACGGAACGGTAGAAAATTCGAGTATGCAGAGGTATAACGCCAGGGCGAACATGACGTTTGAATTTAATGATGTTATTTCCTTTAATGCATCGGTCACGGGAAGCAAGAATTTTTATGATAACACTTTTGCCGGTTGGCAAACAGGTGGAGCCGGAGCGAATGGTTTTACCCCATTGCAGGGAGCTTTTGCCTATCCCGCCTACCTTCCTGTAAGAGATGAAGATGGGAACTTTACGCAATTCCAGACTACAGGGAACCCGGTATCCCAGCTTCGGATTAGAGATGAAACAGCTTACAATTCTATCTTCTCAAGATTTTCGGTTGACCTGACGCTTATCCCGAATAAATTGACAGGAAGACTCTTGTATGGTAACAATTATGAAGCCTCGGAAAGGGATTACTTTATTCCCTCCACGGTCAACTGGTTTGATGAGAACGCTTCCAGGGGCTCGCTTCAACAGGAGGATCGGATGTATCAGACCATGGAGTCATATCTTAATTTTACCTCCGATATTGGCGAATTCGCTGAAGTGAGTGCCGTGGCCGGTTTTGGTCAATATATAAATGAGGGTTTTAGATTTGGCCTGTCAGCCAGAGGCATGCTCGATGCAGTAAATACGAACAGGGTTGATGGCGCAGATTCGAACGTTAATTCAAGCAGATGGAAAAATATTAAACGTTCCTATTTTACCAGGGCGTCGTTTGATCTCCTTGAAAGATATGTTTTGGAGGGATCGTTACGGTATGATGGCTTCAGCCAGTTCTTCCCTGATAGCAAGTATGCCTTATTCCCGAGTGGTTCGGTTGCCTGGAAGTTGTCCAATGAACCGTTTTTTGAAACGTCTGATGTGGTTTCCCTGCTCAAATTAAGAGCAAGTATCGGTATAACGGGAAGACCATTACCCTCAGGTGCGGCTTTCGCTGCGTTCTCTCCCGATGGCTACCTGGCAAGTTTCAATGACGGGTCCACAAACTATATCCCGGTACAGGCGACACAACTGGATCATCCAGAGCTGACATGGGAAAAAACGATCATGCAAAATGCGGGTATCGATTTCGGGTTTTTTGAGGATCGTATTTCCGGATCTTTTGATATTTTCAGGGACGACGTCACGGACCTGCTCAACACTGGGGCGAACACCCCGGCCCTTTCACTCATTTCTGAACAACCGGTAAACGGGGGGCACATAGTGCGAACGGGCTATGAGTTAGGTTTGGATGTAGACATTTTGCGCAAACAAGATCTCTTCTGGCGTACCGGTATAACCCTTACCCACTATAACGAACGATGGGAGGAGCGATTTGAGGAAACCGATTTAGCCAGTTACCAAAGAGAAACGGATCCGACGAGCGTTATTTATGCCTGGGAAACAGACGGTATCCTGGATCTTGGGGAGGAAGCCCCCGAATGGCAACCCGATGCAGCTACCGTTGCGGGATCCCCAATTTTTGTAGATCAAAACGGTGATGCGGTACTGGATTCGGCCGATGTCAAAAAGTTTTCGGTATTACCCGACGTAAGCATCGGACTTAACAACACCTTCAACTACAAGAATTTTGATCTGACCGTTATGCTCTATGGCCAAGTTGGGGCATACCGATATAACAACAGCCTGCAGTGGGCCAATCCGAATGGCATGTTGGGTAGCAACCTCAGTGGCATTCAGGAAATGAAATATGTATGGACTACAGAAAATCAAGATGGATGGCTGCCCGGTGCTTCGTTCCGAGCAGCCGATTTGGGTACGATTGGTAACGTAGCCGGGGTCGGTACGGATTCCTATGTTTCCCGGGCTGATTTTCTGCGGGCTCGAAACATCACACTTGGCTACACCTTTAACAGTTCGATGTTGAATAATTTAGTCAGTGAACTCAGAGTCTACCTGGATGTACAAAATGCATTTGTCATCACCAATTATGAGGGAGCTGATCCGGAAGTGAGGCAGGATGGAGTAAAAGGAGCTCCGGCCCCCTATCCGATGGTGCGCACATTCACTTTTGGTGTTGATGTCAATTTTTAGAGAGCAACAAATTTTTAAAAGTAACAGGATAAGACAATGAAGAAACTGAAACTACTTATATTATTGATCGGCAGCTTGTTCTTGTTCAATGGATGTGATACCGGACTCGATCCACAAATCTATGACCAGTTGAATCCTACAACGTATCCATCCAATGCAAAAGAGGCCGAATTGTATGCGTTGGAGGTCTATTATCCCTTCACCAGTCGCTGGCCCACTGAGAATTATCAGATCTTTGGGTTAGAGGAAGGGCACATCCAACAGTTTGATGCTCCGACCGACGTCATGACCCAATTCACTGAGTGGGGTGGTTTTTTTCAAGATTATAGTCGGGCAAACTATGATAACTTTACTTCCTACGATAGAAGGCGGAGTCATCTTGAGTATATCCGTTTCGTTACCGAGACAACCAAAATAATCGATGACCTGCAAAATCTGGATGTCTTTGCCAACGAGGAAGAAAGGAATCAGCTGCTGGGAGAAGTTCGCATGGCCAGGGGGTGGATTATGTACTACATGTTACATCTTTACGGCCCGGTACCGGTTATACTCGATCCCGCTAAAATTGGCACCGAAGCGGAAGCAGACATGACCCGGCCATCGAGAGGGGAGTATGTGAATGCAATTGCCAATGATTTGAGGTTTGCCGCTGATAACCTGGCCGTTGATGCACCGGATTACGGCAGATTCAACAAGGGACTGGCCCTTACTGCCCTGATGAGACTGTATCTCAACGAACAGGATTTCCAGAATGCAGAAGACATCGGGCGGGAAATTCAGGCAATGAACAAGTACAGCCTGATAGATGATTACATGAGTCTGTTTACCGAATCTACGGAACGGAATAGTGAAACCATCTGGGCCATTTCCGCCACTGGATCTTCCACGGGACGGGGCAATGAAGGTAATTTTAATGCGTATTCTTATTATACCTTGCCGTCTGATTTTGAGGCTCCTGGTGTCACCCCGGGTTGGTCTTCTCCCAATGCCGTTTTCATGGCCACCTGGGACTTTTATGATTCATTTGATCCCAGTGATGAACGCAGGGAGCAGCTTGTAGAAAGTTATGGATCACGAGACCGAACTAATTTGAGAGGTGCAGTAATCTTCAAATATCCCGGCCCTGGCGGATTTACCGGCGCCGACATACCCATTGCGCGGTTTGCGGATGTTAAGTTAATGCTTGCCGAATCTATTAACGAAAACAATGGCGGGCCGACCCAGGAGGCCATTGACCATGTTAATGATGTACGCAATCGGGCGGGCCTCGGCGATTTACCACCCGAAGATACCCAGTCGATGGAGGCTTTTAACGATGCGATTTTGGAAGAACGAGGAAAAGAATTCCTGTTCGAGGGATTGCGAAAATTCGATCTGGTACGACATGGCGAATGGCCGGATAGAGTTGAAACTATAGAGGGCAAAACCCCAACCAGTACTCCTCTGCTTCCGATCCCTCAATGGGCCACGCAGGATGGGATGGCACAAAATGAGGGCTACTAAAGCTCTTAATTACATAAAAAGCATATAACAAAATTACTTCTGTAGCTATGATAACGCCTTTGTACGTCCCTCCTGAAAGCATTCTTTAGAGTGTAGGGGGCTGGACAAACTTGAATCCCAACCCAAAGAGTTTATGTGCCGAGTTAAGGGGGATAGAGTATTCTTAATTAGGGAGTATGGACGAACTGATCACCGAATAAAGGTGTGAAGAAAATTAGGTTAAAACTTTTACAGAAAATAAGATGAAATGGATAGAAAATCTTTTTTAAAGGCATCAACTGCTTCAGCGATAGGTTATACAGGCATGGCCATGAGTGGATTGGCCTATAATCCCAAAAACGCCCACTCGCGCCCCAGCGATTTAGAGATAACTGATATACGTGGTTGTGTTATAGCCTCGAATTATGATTATCCCATCATTAAGATATATACCAATCAGGATATTGTCGGACTGGGGGAGGTTCGGGATGCCGGATGGATTTCACAAGCTCTGATGATGAAGCCCTATTTAGTTGGCAAGGATCCTCTTAATATCGAATCCATTTTAGAGAGCGTAAGACATCTGACGGGACATGGCCGATATGGTGGGGGCTACAGTGCCATCGATATAGCGTTAATGGATATTGCAGGCAAGGCTATGGGATGGCCGTGTTGGAAACTGTTGGGCGAAAAACATCGGGATACGATCCCTGTATATGCAGATACGTTTGGTTCGACAGACCTTGACAAATATGAGAAGTTGATGGAAGCCCGGCTGGATAAAGGATTTCAACATTACAAAATGGACCTGCGTCCCTGGTATCTGGAAGACATTGAGGGCGCACAGGTTCAACACGGCACCGGCGATAGCATTTGGCAACGAACGCCAACCCGAAAAGGGTTGGAGATCTGGGGGGAGTATGTGGAACGAATACGGAGTGTGGTTGGATATGATGTGACTTTAGGTGCCGATCACTTCGGTTATATGACCGTGGAATCTGGCATAGAGCTTGGAGAATTCATGTCAGATTCGAAATACAGTCTGGCCTATATCGAAGATGTTGTTCATTTTTCAAGATTTGACTCGGTTAATATTAACAGAAAGATCACTGAAGGTTCTCCTATCCCTACACTTGGCTTTGAGGATATTTTCGGATTTGAAGGATTTGCACCATTCATAGAGAACAAGTCGATTAACATCATTCATCCGGACCCTTTAACATCCGGAGGGATGATTGAGACAAAAAAGATTGCCGATTATGCGGACCGTTTCGGAATTAAAACGATGTTGCATTGTGCCGGATCGCCGGTTGGATCGATTGCGATGGTACACCTTGCAGCTACCATCCGGGAGTTCATTTCTTTGGAAAACCACGCCTTGGAAATTCCGTGGTGGGGTGACTTAGTGGATGGTATTGAAAAACCCATAATTCATAAGGGAGGATTTATCCCAGTTCCCGAGGGGGATGGCCTGGGTATTGAATTCAATGAGGAGGTAGCCGAAAAGTACCTGCGGGAACCAAAGTATCTGACCGAATATAACCCAGGACTGTTTAAGCCTACTCCAGATTTTGACAAGCCCATGTTGATGATGGAGGCGAAAGAAAAGGGCCTCATTGGAGGATTTCATGCTGAAGGTCCATGGTGGCATTACGATGAAAATTTAGAATATGGATATACCGAGGAACGCAGGTAATCCATCCAAATTTTTCTAGTATCAACCCTTCAGCATTTGCCGAGGGTTAGATTTTAACATGCAATGAAAAAGGTTCAAATCAATTGTTACCTGTTAGCATATACTCAGATAAGACCTAACCACTGATGCAGATAACGGTTGGAACCGGTTTTTAACTTGTAAAAAACAAGAACATGTTTAACAAAAAAAGACAAAAGTATTTTAATCTTGCCCTGTGTATAACTGTGATTTTGCTGTTATCTAAAAGAGGTGTTGCACAGACCCAGGGATATTTACATCGAACTGTAGATAAGATATCTGAGGTAGAATTGGCTATTTCTAATAAAACAGCACATTACAAACCAATTTTTGGTGAAGGGGATGAGGAATCCGAGATGGTAAAGGGGATAAGCAAGTACGGCTATCTGACGCTGGACCCAGAGGGTAGAAGTGAACTGGTCAATTATGGCCGTGAAGAGCTGGTATACTATGTGCTGGAAGGGACTGGAATACTCAGATATAACGACCGGACCATACCGATAAGCAGAGACGATTTTTTCTATGTCCCCATAAATACAGATCATGGATTTATCAATCCACGCAAAGATACCCTTAATATTATGGTTATGGGGTTCCCAATTCCGGAAGATAGGAAAGTAGAACCTACAGCAGAACTGCAATTAGCAAGTGCAAATGATGTATCATTACAAGTTTTGGGGCAACACGGACACGGGCAAACCAGCAGGTTTCAGCTGCTGCTGGGGACTAGAGACAGTAAAAGAGATCGGTTGGCGGCCGCTTATCAGGTAAACAGTCTGTATGTTATAGAATTTGATCACGGGGGAACCAACATCCCCCATCGTCATCCGCGTGAAGAGGAGATCTACTTTGTGTTACAGGGAAGCGGCGAGATGGTAGCCGGGGAGAACCAGGCGGGGAAACCACGGCGTATTTCTGTCAAGGCCGGCGATGCATTCTTTTTTTCAAACAATACCTTGGTTGGTTTTTATAGTGGAACTCAGCAAGGAGAGGAACGTGCCAGAATACTGGCTGTTCGGTCCAGATATCCTGACAAGGAGTGAGCAGAGAAAGTAAAACAACACCTCCCTGAGATAAGCTATCTATAAGCTTAAAACAAAGGACTGGATGTTTGTTGTTAGCAGAAAAATGCAAAATTGATGACCTCGTCAGGAATCATATGAAAATATTATGAACCTAATAATGGAAAAACTCGGGTATCTTGTTTTCGTTACCTTTCTTTTAACCTTTAATTTGGTTTATGCTCAAAATAACTATCAAGTTGATGTAAGAGATGCAGAGCAAAAAATTATTCGGGGGCATCTGAATCTTGGGGGAAGTAATCCCCAGGGAGATAGCATATCTGTTAACAATTATTTTCTGGAATATAATGAAGATCCGTTTTACCCCATTGTCGGTGAATTTCACTATTCCCGCTATCCGGAAAAATATTGGGAAGATTCTATCCTGAAAATGAAGGCGGGTGGCATTAATGTGATAGCCACGTATGTGTTTTGGAATATGCACGAGCGAGAAGAAGGGGAGTTTGACTGGGAGGGACAACTAAACCTTCGCCGGTTTATTGAATTGGTCGAAAAACACAATATGAAAGCGATTGTTCGATTGGGACCATTCTGTCACGGTGAGGTCCGCAACGGCGGCATACCAGACTGGCTGTATGGCCGTCCCTTTGATATACGCTCCAATGATTCGGAGTACCTTGGATATGTAGAGCGTTTGTATGGTCAAATTGCTCAACAAATAGAAGGGATGCTGTTCAAGGATGGCGGTCCGATTATCGGGGTACAGCTTGAAAATGAATTTCAGCACTCTGCTGCCAAGTGGTGGTTGCATTATCCGGGAAGTCCTATAGAATATACTGCATCACAGGAAGATACCGATGTAATACATGAGGGTGTGAGTATTAGTGAGGTAGAGAATGATAATGCGCAATACGGTAGCGATCATATGGAAAATCTTAAAACGATCGCTCAAAACGCCGGGATTGATGTCCCGATTTATACAGCCACCGGCTGGGGAAATGCAGCCATCGTTAAAAAAGGAAGTATTCCTGTGACCGCTGCTTACGCCTATCCAACCTGGGCACCCAGGGGCCCTTCTCCCTTTTATCTGTACAAAGATATGCATAAGAATCCGGATTATGCCCCGGTCAGTTATGATTCTGAGCTGTACCCTTCTGTGCCTGCTGAACTGGGGACCGGCATCATGATTACCTACTCCCGGCGTCCCACGGTAAATCCAAACAGCATAGAGCCGATGATGGTACGCACGATAGGTAGTGGATCAAATGGCATTGGTTACTATATGTACCACGGTGGTTCTACCCCCGTTTTTGATGGGCATTTTTATAATGAGGAGGTAGGAGGGTACACTAAAATATCGTACGATTTCCAGGCCCCCATAGGTGAATTCGGAAAATTGAGATACCATTATCACAGTTTAAAATTGCTGCATTTCTTTCTTGAAAGTTATGGTCAAGAGCTGGCACCAATGGAAACCGTATTGCCGGAGACGAATAAGCAGATCACCCCGGATGACGTCAATACACTCCGTTATGCTGTACGCTCTGATGGGAATTCCGGTTTTGTTTTCATGCATAACTTTCAGGATGACCTGGCGACGAACGATCTTGAAAACCTCCGTCTCAATATCCAGACGGAAACAGGTGAAATAATCTTGCCTTCAACAGGTACTTTCAGCCTCCTGAAGGATGAAAGTGCAATCCTGCCCTTTAACCTGAACCTGGATGGTGCGGAGATCAGGTATGCCACAGTTCAACCGTTGACGATTTTAAACAGGGAAGATCAGAAACATTTTATCTTTTTCTCAAACGACGGGATAAATCCGGAATTTGTTTTTGAAAATGTAGACCAGTCAGCCGTTGACGCAGATAATGCTGCTGTTGAAGCTGATGGTGGCCTGACAAAAGTATCCGGGGAATCGGGAGAAATATTTTCGTTTACTGTAAATGAAAAGCGGTTTCTTGTTGTCCCGAAGCCCATGGCTCTGAAGGCGTGGAAGATTGATGAGGGACAGATGATATTTACCGATGCCACAATTCTCCCCAAAAAGGGATATATCGATATACTTAGCAACAGCGGGAACAGCCGGGAATTGCGTTTTTATCCCAAGCTGGATGAGATGCCCAGGTTCTCTGGGGCCCAATTTAAGATCGGGCCTTCGGCAAGCGATCATTTTTCTACCTATGAGGTCTCTTTCCCAAAAGTTGAGCCTCCTTTCCGGGTTGATACTGTTTCTGCTGAACGAATCACAATTCGGTCTACCGGCTCCTTTGAGGGCTTGAATGACGTAATTATGAAAGTGGATTACACCGGGGACCGGGCGATGGCTTTTATCGATGGAAAGCTTGTTGGTGACCATTTCTACTACGGTAAGCCATGGGAGATCGGGATGAGAAAGTTCGAGGTGAAAATGCAGAATGACAACTTGCTGCTTAGGTTCCATCCCATGCGGGACAATGCAGAGTATCTCCAGGATTTTGACGAATCGGACATTCCCTCTTTTTCAAACAGAGGCAGTTATTTGCAGGTTGACAATATTGAGTTCATTCCTGAGTATAAAGCAAAAATGGTTATTCCGTAATACGCTGAAGCTAGTGTCATTACCACTAAATAAAAGGGGTAAATGTGATTGGGTTTTTGTATTTTTCGAATAAAACATCATGGATAAACTCACCTTTCCCGACCTCTCTCAACAAGTCAAAGATCAACTCCTT
>NZ_JAMQKA010000080.1:0-14941 GCF_031569985.1 Aliifodinibius sp. S!AR15-10
GATCAGTGTACACGTTCATGGCTGTACCTCTCGGGTTAGTTTACGGTTGGGAAAATAGTAATCTACGCTCTTCCCGGTTCAAACGCCCCGAAGAGCGGTGCTCGGGAGGAGGCCATGAACAATATCCCGCGCATTAACGGGATGCGCCTCGCTCTCCTACGCACTATAGGACGGACGGGCTTCGGTAAGCAGGCCCCGACCGTTTTGATTTCCCGGCGGCAACTCGTAAACTGGAAATGGAATTAACACTAAATTTACGTGCGCCCGTTAAGCTCAAGTCGTTATACAACGGATTTCAAAATTAATTTTTATAAAAATACTCATATGAATTTTTGGATTTTTCAATCAATTCCTGATAGATATGATTTAAGGCAAAAGCTAGTTGAGGGGAAAAAAGTTACGTGGTACGCTACACGTTATCGTAGTTTGATGGAAATTGGGGATATTGTCTTTTTTTGGCTTGCCGGGCAAGAGAATATACGAGGTATCTACGGGTGGGGAAATATTGACTCCGAACCATATATTAAACCAAATTGGAATTCACATGGTGTCGATGTTATTTTTAAGAAAAGACTTTCCCATCATATTTCTGTAAATAAAATTAAATCCAATCCAAGTTTAAAAGATTTGGTAATTCTTCGTGCCCCTCAAGCGACCAATTTTTTGTTATCCAAGAGTGAAGCAAAGGCTTTAACAGATATGATGAATTCTACAGAACGTCCTCAGGAGGTATGATATGGCTCAAAAATACTGGAGTGGAATTATTGATGCTGTTCAAACACCCCTTGGTTTTTTCTCATTAATAGTATTAGTTATTGAGGCTATTCTCGGTTCTTTGATCGGTCTAAATGCCGTTTCTGAATCCAATCAGACTTTTTTATTAATAGCAATGGTGAGTATAATCATTCTACTAATTGTAATTGTTAGTACTATTGCTTGGAAAAAACCTGAGGCACTTTGGGGTGAGCGCTATGAATTTCTGACAAAATATTTCGCAGAATCCTTGGCAAAAGATGTAGTTGAGGGTTTTGATGGTTATTTAAGAAATGATCAGGCTGTTAGAGAAGAGGCGTATGAATTTACTCAGGAAGTAATAAAATCTTCATCCTATGCTAGTGATAATAAAACCCAAGAATTTGTTGGCGTATTTGTAGATACAATGATAAAAAAATCTGAACTAAGAGGGAGACAGGTACCTACAATAAAAGGAGTAATAGAAGAAGAGACAGAATTATAAATATAGTTTTTCATCGGATGTTGTATTACCTATATATGGCCTCCAAAGTCAACAGGCAATAGCTCTCCCCTGGCAAGTTTTTTCTCGCCTTTCTGAATTCGACTTTCCTTTCCGGTGGGTTCCTACTGCAGGCAGTATTCAACGATGGTTGGCAGCCCGCCAGCTGGCGGATGCACCAAACATATATAGAGGCTCAGCATCACATCGGTCGAACCAGTCGGCCAACGGGTGGTCCCGCCGTTGCGGGACGGCCACCCGAACGCATTCGGTATGCACACCCCGACCCGTAAAGGGACGTGCCTTGCCCTACCCTGCCGATTTTAGGCTGGTCAATTTCTATAGTACATTTTATTTTTTAAAATCAACGTTGACCTGCACGCAGCTTATGCGCAATGTCGCTAGGCTTACATCTTCAACGCAACCAAGCTGATTCCGCTCCGAGATCCCGGCTCGGGGGTCCGGGATGACATGGAGGGTATTTCTACATTTTTAGCAATTTAATCTAACCGATAAACGCTTTACTGAGAAACCTTAGATCCAACTTGCTCATACACTCCAATATCCGGGGTGCCATCATTTACCGGATTGCCATAGAAATCTTTGGTGACTTTTGTGGGGAGTTCAGGCAGGTCAGCGGTCCCGGTATTGATGGCGGGCGATTGGCGCTGCAGCATATATCCATCTAGCGTAGAGAATCCATCACCACCGGTTCCGGGTGCCATGAACATGGGATCGGCCACTACTTTTTCCGGGTCCTCGGGCAGACCATTTAACCATGAACCGAAATACAAATTGTTGGAAAAGGGCTTGGAAATATTCGGGGCATCAATGAATTTCCTCTCCCAGGATGAACCATAGGAGTAAACAGTATTAAAACGCCCCTGCCCGTTTGCGTAGAAAATATTGTTTTTAAAGGTCGCTCCCAGTGCTTCCCTATTTCCATCCCCTGGATCACCCCCGAGGTAATGATCGATGTTAACGGTGCTGTGATCCACATAAAAAAGATTGTTATGGATGACGTTTCCCTCATCTATCGTGCCGTGCAGCTGTACCAGGTGCGTCTGGTCGTTGTGACTGATGTTGTACCGGGCAATGCTGTCAGTGACCCGGTTCATAATAAGCAACAGGCCGTGATTGTTTTTGCTGTAGTTGTATTGGAGCACACACTCCCTGCAGCCAAAGTCAAAATCATAGGCAAATCCATCTCCGTTACCGGGTTGCCGGCCGGTATCGTACACTTCATTATATTGCATGACCGTTCGGTACGCATCCTGGATCCAGATTCCCGCGGTATGGGGCCAAAAATCTTCTGAGCCCTCCAGGTCGGGATCTCCAGATCGCAGGCAGGAACGGCGTACGATATTGTGCTCAATCAGGCCTTCATTCGTCCCATTCACAAATATTCCGTCGCCTCCCAGGTTTTCCAGCGTATTGGCCCGAACGATAACATCCTTTCTTCCATCAAAAACGATTATGCCGGCTTTATCAACACGTTCAATCCTGTTGTTTCGTATGAGCACATCATTCGCAATGTTTGTGGAATCTCTGTCTGGATCGTTAAATGCTCTTCCCACATAAATTGCGGCGCTGTTATAACCGGTGTACATGGTTTCCCCGTCAAGCTGCCCCCCAGATGTCATGGATAAAGTTATCTTCTATCAAAATATGTTCAATGTGATTGCCGGGACCACTCGCTATGGCAACGATCCCCTGTCGACCAATACCGAGGGTGGGCTGCGCTTCGCTCGTTACTTCAAGGTCTCGTATTTCCCACCATGATTGGTTAACAAGCCTGATGGCGGATCCTTCAGCGTCTCCCATGTCAATAACAGGCATTTCTCCCTTCCCGTAACTTTGGAGGGTGATTGGATTCCCTTTTTCGCCTGATCCCTGCGGATGCAATTGTCCATGCCAGGTCCCTCCTGTTTCAAAATGGATCACCTCTCCCGGTTGAAATACATGTTGGTTTACTTTAGCAATGGTTTTCCATGGATTTGCTATTGACAACCCGGAATTGTTGTCATCACCTGAAGGAGAAATGAAATAGGACTTGTTTTGTGCAAAAGCACTCGTGATTATGGCAAAACATAAGCAAATTGTAACAATGAAAGTTTTTTTCATGACGAAGTGTTTTCAGGAAGTAACTCAAAAGTTATAATTTGGACTAAAATACAATACCACATTGAATTTATATAATAGCAAGAAGTTTATGGGAAACTTTGATGACCAACCACTATTACCTTAACCTGCTCAGGCTGTGGCTAGCTCTTTAGGCGGCAGCACGTGTTATGCCTTCTAAGATATGACTATTTTGCTTACTGTAATCTAAAGGCTCGTTATAGGCCAGGTCGTTAGCTGGCGCAAATCCTGCTCAACCAATGTCTGACTACGAAAAACAGTATAAAGATCCCCCAATGTATGTGGGCCTCCATGTGCCGATTTTGTGGAGTTCTTCGAGAATTATAAAAAAACACGCTCCAATGTCTTGGACTTCGGTTGTGGACAAGGTCGTGATGCCCTCTTTATCGCACGGATGGGGCATCGGGTTTTGGGAGTAGATATTTCCAAGACTGGCATCTCACAAATGCTCGATGAAGCTAACAGAGAAAACATTGATTCTTTGCCGCTCTTGGTTTTAAGGCTCCTCTTCCGTTAGTTGCTAATTCAACAATAATCCGTGCACCGGTTATGCACAAGGTGTTTTAGGCCTCTTAAAACAAATCACATCATGCTCATTTCTGTCATTGTTCCAGCATTTAATGAAGAAAAGCAGATCGATGGAACGCTGGATAAAATTTATACTGCATTTAGTGAGAACAATGTGGAGAATGGCAATTGGGAAATTATTGTTTGTGATAATAATTCAACCGACCGTACTGCTGAAGTTGCATTTGAGAAGCAAGCTAAAGTTGTGTTTGAGTCTATCAACCAAATTTCAAGAGCACGGAATACCGGAGCAGAGGCAGCTCTCGGAGATTGGCTACTATTTATTGATGCAGATTCTTTCCCCTCAGTGGAACTAATCTCTGAGGTAATCTCCTTGATACATAGCAATAGTTATATTGGATGTGGAGCAACGGTCACTGTAGAAGGTGGAACGCTTTTCAACAAGCTACGTATGGAAAGATTAAATCCACTGTTTCGTTTTTTTAACTGGTGTGGTGGTGCGTTCTTGTTATGCGAAACTAAGGCTTTTCGAGCTATTGGTGGATTTAGTATAGAATTATATGCCTACGAAGAAATTGATTTTTTAATACGCCTTAAAAGGTATGGTAGAAAACAGGGGAAAAAGTTTATCGTATTACATCAAAATCCGGTTATTACTTCCGGTCGTAAAGCTAATTACAGTTTAATTTCTCTAGGCGTTTTATTCATGTCAAACTTTGCGGCAATAGTTCTATTCATTCTACATTACATATTACCAAAGAGTATGAATATCGCACTTGGTTCGAGATTGCTAGGGTACTGGTACAATAATCAATATCGATGAAATAGAGACCTAACAAGATGCTTCAACGGGACACGCCTCGCCCTGGCCTACCGGTTTTATTATTTTTGAGGGGAGGTTCTCTAATATATTTATTTCAGGTACAAAAGCTTTGAAATGGAATTTCAAAATGAATATGAATTTGAATTTGAATTGAAAAGATGGGAACAGCTGGGCGCCCCTTTATTAAGTACAGTTTGTAAACAAACACTTAAGCATTAAAAAAAAGGCACTGTTTTGCAGTGCCTTTTTTTGTTATCCATGTGTTCTAACAACTAGAAACGATATCCAACCGAAGCTTTTAAAACTCTGTTGAAAACTTTCATATTGGTTTCATCATCCAGGGTGGTCAAGCCAAAGTCGTAGTTCGTGCTCAACAATAGTCCGTTTTCAAACTGATAGCCCATTCCGGCTACCAGTCCCAGGTCAAACCTATTGAAGCCCTGAACGCTGTTGTCCGATTCTTTTTCGCCGGCAGCTTTCAAAGTTAATTTATTGTCCAGAAGGTAAGAAAACTGCGGACCAAACATGAGGCTGTAATTTCTGGTAACTGCGTATTTTGCCAGCACAGGAAGATCCAGGTAGCTTGATGTGTTATTCAAATCCATTTTCACACCTAGAATTTCCTCTTTGGTACGGAACCCTTTTCTGGATAAATAAAGGCCGCTTTCCAGGTTAATAACTCTAGTCAGCGGAATCTCGGCAAAACCACCAAAGTGGTAACCGTAGTTCATATCGAGGTTGAGATTTTCAACATCATCTCCACCCCAGTTTGAGAAATCGGCTCCCGCCTTTACACCGAATTTAATGCCTTGTGCATAACTGGCAGCGGCAATCATCAGACACATTGCCAAAGCTGCTACCGTTTTTATCATTGTTTTCATAGTAGTAACAATTAAAATTAGATATAGATTGGTTATAATTGGTTGCTCTAACTTTGTTCACCGATCCATCTTGGTTTCTGCGCTGGCGGCAATACAAACCAGTGAAATATGGGAAGGACAGCATCTCTCCGCTTTTAACTACAACTAACTATCAAAGCAGTTGCGTCTCAGAGTCGAGTATAAACAAAGGATACTGCATCATGAAATTTACATCTTTTCCAAATCCTAACCTATAGGTTATGAAAATTTAATTATTTACTGTCCAGAGGAATGTACCTCGACCATAGTTGAAAATAGCTGAAATCAAGCAATACTGGAGAAAGTAGATACTGCTTCATTGGCTTGTAATACAGGCATTTTTTAAAGATGGGTGGCAGTTTGACCTGTACCAAACATATGTATAGCCATAGAACACGGATACGCTCGCATTTGTAAGGAACAGCTAAAGCACTTTATAGCGGCAGGTTTCACGCAGTTTAAATACCCGGCCCATGGCCTTAAACCTTGAATATCCCGGATAATCTGATATTTTTTAGTAATTATCGGATTCATCGGATGGCTGTTTTCCTCAGTAATTATAATTGAGACAAATTAGGAGGGGGGATTATGCCTTTACGTCCGAATTTTATCGAACGTCAGCTTATCAAATGGGGAATGATACCGGGACCGCTCGTAGACGCCGCTCTTCCCGGCTTTATGATGTCTGCCATGATCGGGGCCGGCAGCATTGGCCTGTTTCGAACCTTGAACCAGGAACCTGCAACAGCCGAGGAGCTGGCCGGGAAAACCGGTTGCAATGTACGCGCAGTAACCAACTTGCTCAGGGTGTTACAGCCACTGGGTTACGTTGAGAAAAAAAATGGGACATATTCACTGACCAAATATGCCCGCAAAGCGATACCTGTTGAAATGTATCAGGACATTGCGACTTTCGCCGGTAAACAGATCCGATTGGCCGTAGAGAATGTGGAAACAGCACTCCGGGAAGCTCCGGAGGAAGGCGTTATCGGATGGGATCAGGTTAGAGAAGGAGAGTTTGCCCGCACCTACCAGGTAACTATGCGCTGGCTCGCCATTTCTACGGTTCAAGAAGTAACCAAAAAGGTCAGCCTGCCCGAGGGATCAAAGAGGATGCTGGATGTCGGGGGGAGTCATGGGTTGTACTGCGTAGAAATGTGCCGCAAATACCCGGAACTCCGTGCAACGGTTATGGATTGGCCTGTCGGGATTGAAAATGCAAAAGAGACGTTAAAAGAGGAGTCTGATGTGGCTGACCGGATTGATACGCTGGAAGCAGATTTTTTTGAAGATCCATTTCCAAGTGGATATGATTATGCTTTTTTCGGAAATATTATTCATGGAAATGTACCTGAACAGAACCAGGAGTTGTTTAACAGACTGGGACGGTCGTTAACCAATAGAGGTACTATCGGCATCCTGGACCAGTTCGACAATGTTTCGGGCTCCCGGTTTACCCGTTCGGTGGCTTCGCTTATCGGGTGGAACCTGTTTCTTTTTTCCAACGGTCGGGCTTATCAGGTGGATGATGTTAAAGGTTGGTTAAAGGATGCGGGATTTCCTAATACAAAAGTGAAACCGCTCAAGAAAAGTCCCGGGTTTACCCTGTTGATTGCAAAAAGGTAATGTTGACATTAAACAAAGAAGTTATGCCAAAAGTTGAAATCGAAAAACCGATCGAGGCACCAAGAGAAAAAGTCTGGAATTTTATCAGTGACATTGAAAAAGCGCCGCAGTGGGTGGTGGTGATGAAGGCACTGGTTGATACCACCGCAAACCCGGTCCGGGAGGGAGCTATGTACAGGGAAGCGTCAAAAATCGGACCCAAAGAGTCAGAAACAGAATGGCGGGTTACCCGGTTTGAGGAACCTCATATACAGATACATGAGTGTAATGAGCCCGACTTCACGGCGAAATTGACCATGCGGGTTGAGAAGAACGGAGACAGCTCAAGTATCCTGTATCACACCACGGAATACCAACTCATGCCCAAATTCCGTCCGTTGGGGTGGTTGGTCGAGACCCTGTTTGCCAAAAGACTGATGAGGAAAAATCTCAATGAATCGGCAGAAAACTGTAAACGGCTAATTGAGGAAAAAGAAAATGCACAAACAAAAAAGGATTCATGATTTAACCTTCACCAAATTCAGTGGTCCCTCTCTTCCGGTTTTTGTAAAAAATATCATGGAGGTTCGGGGTCACGCGGTGGAGACTACGAAACGGCTCTACCCGCGCAATACGCCGGAAATCCTGATCAATCTTGCAAAACCGATCCAAGGCGAAATGACAGGCAGAAGAGCAGTTATTGAAGGGGGCATCATCCAGGGAAGCAAGACCGCATTTGTGGAGGCCTGGCACCCGGAGTACTGTCATTTCATAAGCATCCGGTTTACCCCGAACGGCTATTATAAGTTTCTGGGAATTTCTCAAAAGTCGTTTACCAATCATGTAATTCAGCTGGCAGATGTAATTGATAAGGACTTGGAACGGCTCCTTCAGACCCTCCAAAAGACTCCTGAAACTAAACGGCGATTTCGTATTGTAGCTGATTGGATAAAAAAGGCGGGCGGGAAAACCGATCCCGGCTCAATACTTGTTTCCGATTTTATCATTAAGCTCCTGAGCCAGAATCCGGGGCTGTCCGTTAAGCAACTTACGGACAAAACCGGGTACACCCGGAAACATCTGGTTGATCGATTTAAGGAGGAAGTTGGGCTCACTATCAAGGAATACCAGAAGATCTACCGCATTTACCGCGTTCTGAAATATGTGGATGCGGCAGATCATATTTCATGGGCACAGCTCGCCTATAAATTCGGGTTTTACGATCAGAGCCACTTCATCAGGAATTTTAAACGGTATACGGGATTCACGCCCTCTGCATATCTGAACAGCCGTTCGGAATCTCCCAAACAGGCCGTTTGAACGGAAGGTAACATTTTTACAATACTTTGTCTGCGGTCACTCACATCTTGAACGAAAACTTTCAAGATTATGAGTCGTTTGAAAATGATACTACTCGGAATTGGTCTTTTCATAGCAAGTTATCTCTCGATTGGTTATTTCTTTCACCTGATCATATTTCCCGAAATCAGGCCGGCCCCTCATACCTATTTTGAACCCGGTAGTCAATTTGGTTCAGAAATGCTGGGCGATACCTTAACCGTCGTTAGCAGAGAGAACGGGGATTACAGGCTGAAGTTGCAATTTGCTCCCGGGGGCGAAGGACCTCCGCTTCATATTCAAACCGGATGGGATGAAACGTTCAAAGTTGAATCCGGTAATCTTGGTCTTTTGGTGAACGGGGAAGAAAAAATATTGGAGCCGGGTGAAGATTATACGATACGGAGAGGCATACCACACAAACCCTATAATCCTACGGATGAAACAGTCGTTTGCGAGGTGGTGATGCCGGCGCAATTCGCGGTTTATTTAAGTCAGGTATATGGCTACATCGATGAAGACGAGAAAAACATGCAGCCGCCCGCCATGATCTTTCAAATGGCGTTATTCAACCAGTATTTTGATTCTTATCTCGGCGAAGGTCCGCCCGTATTTGTCCAAAAAGCGCTCAACTTTCTGATTATTCCGGCGGCCCGGATGATAGGGTATAAATCTTTTTATGAGAAGTTCCGGATTGACAAGCAAACTTAACGCTCATTGGCATATATTGTTATAGTATCATCTTCAAACTTCAAAAGGGAGTACAATTTGTAGGGCAACTCGTAAGCTGGGATTGAATAAACGCTAAACGCCCACCCGTTAAGCGCAGAGCGTTATACCAACTAAAACTTTTCGCTAGATTTTTACCATGTCTAAAGCTGAGGTATGAGTAATTTTTTAACAATAGTAGCCAATTTTTAGATTAGTAATTGCTATGTGGTTTTAAATTACTTTAACGCATTTACCGATTAGAGTATGAACTGGGGAGACCCGGGGGTCTTGAATCGTGCCCTATCACTTGAGGCTGTCTAAAAAGTCACGTTCAACAATCAGATTCCTAAAAAAATAAGGCATATGGTTACAATCGATCGGTCAATCCTCCTGTCCTTCACGCCAGTGGGCGGACAAGCTCTTCTCCAAGAGCCTGCACCGACCGTTGTCGGTGAGGAACTTGGACTGCGATCTCGCTCAGGATGTCATAAAGGCACTTTTGAAGTCCCTCCCCGAAGGTATTCGGGACAGGCTTTGGAGCCGTGACCGACTACTGGCGGTAGAGGGATTTAGCTTGCTCAACGAAGCCTTGGCAAAGTTGAGGGAGATTGATAATGCCTTAATTATTAAGGCATCCATTTCCTGGTTTGGACTTTTTGGACAGTCTCTATGGATAAAGCGGAGCGGCATTGTATCTGTCAGATAGGCGGTTACAGACCTACTAATTTTACTTTCAATCGGTAAACACGTTACTTTCATTCCTAATCGAGGGTACAACTAAAACACGAACGTAAAATCAAATATCATGAGAAAACTCTCATCAATTGTGTTTGCGTTGGCTATAATATTAATCATTCAAGCTTGTGCAACCATTATGCATGGGTCAAAGCAAGAAGTCGGGATCAGTAGTAATCCATCGAAAGCTAATATAACTGTAGATGGACAGAAATATGGTACAACACCGGTCAACATCAAATTAGAAAGGAAAAAATCACATACCGTTAGTTTAGAACTGGCTGGATATCAACCTTATGAAACAACACTTACGAAAAGTGTCAGTGGATGGGTCTGGGGAAATATTGTTTTTGGTGGGTTAATAGGTTTAGGTGTTGATGCCATAACTGGGGGTTTATACAAATTATCGCCTAAACAAATAAATGCAGAGTTTAGAGAATCACAGGCACGTGCCAAAGCTTCCAAAGATGGTTTATTTATTACCGTTGTTTTAGAACCTAAATCAGGGTGGAAAAAAATTGGTTCTCTAAAACCTGCCAACTGAACGCTCCCTGCACTGGAAGTGCAGGGAGCGTTCAGGTTTGGACTGAAAGTCCTTCTCCTTTTAAAAAATTACATCTTTTCTAACAAGAAAGCTGATTCGTCATCTCCAATTGGAGTACTTTTCAAGGACTTTACCAACTAGCCGTTGTGGAGTAGGTCATCCCCCTGCACCCCCTTCGAAGGGGGACATTAGTGCTAGTACAACACGACCAGACATACTCGCCCCAAAAAACAGGTGACCTCGTTCGCTATAGATTTTTCGAAATACGAACGTTCTGCACTGAAAGTGCAGGGTTTTAAACCCAGTTCTGGGACCAATAAAAAACATGGGGAATGCATTGGCGAACATTCCCCATTTCTAAAAGCCACGTCACGAGGGCGTTTGGTTTTTTTCACGATCCATAAATCCTAAACTATTATACCTATTACTGGTGACCGGCTTCGGTGATCAAGCTCTGATTGGCCTAATGCGTGATCTCACCATTGATGGCAGAGGCCGTTGACTTGAGCCCCCCTATCCCCTAACATCGGTTGGGTTAACATTTAGTGACACGCTTCATAGAGTATCTCTATATTTAACGTAAGTTCGATACAAGTATCACAAAAAAATAACTGTCATCGCGAGGAGGCTCTTTGTTGCTCTTTTTGGCTTAATGATGAGGTCGACGTGGCGATCTTCTTTACCGGTTTGTGTTCATCCAATTAGGAGATTCTGACAGGATTGCTCCCGATGGTCACCGAATCGCAATGACAGTTTTTATGTCAAACCCAGGTTATATTTACGAAAGAGACTGGTATGATAACCTGGTGAGAAGCTGGGAAGCATAGATAAGGGAGAAATGTGAATGCTAATGAAACTGCTTGATCGTCTTACAAATTGGGCCACCAAAAGAAACATTTTCATTCTTCTCGTCATTTTCATTGCGTTCAATACACTGGTCTGGCCATACGTGGTTGCCAGAATTGAAGCACAATCAGGGGGCGTCGGCCCGCTGGACGTCATGTTCTCGTATAGCCCGGCAGAGGCGTATGAAATGATTGAGGCGTATGGTGCAGAAGGACGCCAGTTTTATACGATTGTGGAGATCACAGCAGACCTGGTTTACCCGCTTTCCACCTCACTCCTGTTCGGGCTGCTCCTGGCATACATTTATCGCCGCACCTTCCCGGGCAACAAGGTGATCAGGAAGCTAATACTTTTCCCCATAGTGCCCCTTGTGACTGATTATGCAGAGAACCTGGGTGTTGTGATTATGCTTGCCAGCTATCCGGAACAACTCCCCGCAGTTGCGAGAGTAGCCAGTTTTATGACATCTGCCAAATGGATTTCCGTTGGGGTGACCGTTGCAATAGTTGTGGTCGGTTTTGCGGCTTTGCTGGTAAAGAAAATTGCTTCATTGCGGGGGAGGAAGAAAACATGAGTCCAATATAGCGGCCTTCTCTTGGCCTTGTGACCCGCCCCATTGCCATTGAGCCACGCTATTCCCATATTGATCAGAGCGGATGTGCAGTGGATGGGAAATAGATCAAAATAGTGAGGGATACGATGGATAAGGCCAGGGAAGAAAAAATCAGGTATGCTGTTGAAGAGCTTATCGGGAAAGGCAACCTGAAGGTAATAGCGGAAACATTTGCAGTTGATTATGTTGGCCATGCCGGCGATAAGAAATACAGTGGCCATTCATTTATTAAAAAAATCATTACCCAGTTACGGGAAGCACTGCCGGATATACGAGTTGTAGAGGTTAAATTCCTTGCCCAGGATTCGAATACCATCACCTGGCAACGCTCTTTGGAAGGTACGAACAAAGTAGAGATGCATGGGATCCCACCCTCAGGAAAAAAGGTGACGTGGGTTGATATGATTGTTAGCCGTTTCCACAATGAGAAGATAGCTGAGGAGTGGGTTGTTTCAGAACTGATGGGTGAGTTACTATTAAAGGTCCCCCAATCACAAAAATGAAGCCTCTTTTATGAAGCTAAGGCAACACTTCTCAGCACGAATAACTGTTCACGGAAATAATAAATACCAACGGGAGAACCATGAGTGATACAGAGGCTCTTTTAGAAAAGATCAGGTCAAAACGGCGGGAAGTAGCTGAATATCTCAAGAAGAGTGAACCGCGGCAATCTCGTCTTATCACCACCTCTATAGTGGCCGGTGCACTGGCTGCCGCTTTAACGGCGGGACCCGGCGTGGGCGGCAGCGGGTTTATTGAGGCCGCCAAAGGTGTGGTCTCTTTTGGCATCCCGGTATGGCAGGTGCTCTGCCTCCTGGCTACGATGCTGTCTATGGCTGCTGTGATCACAAACGGCCTGCTCAAAACCAGGGACCTGACATCCAAGATTGCCCAGGTCCGCGGCTGTGATGCCAAACTCGAGGGCCTGGAAACAATGCTCGAGCTGGATCAAATTGAGCTTCAGCAGGCGGCTTCTCTCTACACCCAATACCTCACCGAGATCCCCCATGTGCGGTGATATCAATAGAGTACCTTTATAGCGTAGTATTTTATTTCTCACAGAGCCTTGTTTAATCCATTGTTGGCTCAATGATGAAGGGGGCCAGCGATATCTTCACCTCTTTTCTCTGAAGCCTTTGGGATATTGGTGCTGGGACGCCCCCAATAACAGTTTTTAAATGGAACTGATGTTGTTTAAAACAGGCTTTTTACTAATAAAAATAACGTTATACCTATTGCAATATAAGTTCACAATAATATATTTAAGTGAATTTGAGTGATTAAAAATTAAGGAGTGGTATGCCCGAAAAGCAGCCAAACTTGTTAAACAGGGGCGGTAAAATGGGAAGGATGATCCGCGAGAAGGATTGGTCAGCAACCTCTTTGGGACCAATGGCCCATTGGCCCGACACATTGGTAAGTACTGTTAACCTTATTATTGAGATCGATTTCCCTATCGCGATATGTTGGGGCAAAGACTTGATCACCATTTATAATGACGCCTACCGTCCCCTGCTGGGCAATAAACCCGAGGCGCTGGGACGGCCCTTCCGGGAGGTATGGTCGGAGGCAATAGATGTTACCGGACCCCAAATTAGCCGTGCGTTAAATGGACAGCCCGGCTTCTTTAAAAATGCTGAATTCACGCTGGCGCGATATGGGGAGCCTGAACAGGCGTGGTTTGATTATTCCTTCAGCCCTATCCGAGATGCCGACGGTAAAATTAAAGGTATGATTAATATGGTTGTTGAGGTAACGGGAAAGATCCAAGCCCGAAAAGAGCTTGAAAAGATGAATGAAACCCTTGAAAAAAGGGTGGAAAAACGAACCAAAACCCTGGAGGACTACAAAAATCAGCTTCGAATATTAACCTATCAGCTGAATAAGGCGAAGGAGCAAGAACGCCATCGCATCGCCAGGTTACTTCACGACCATGTAGGACAAATGTTGGATCTGAGTGTAATAAAACTAGACCAGCTAAATAAAGAAGTATCCAAGGATAAGATTTCGGATGAAATTGAAGAATTAAAAGAGATAATCCTGGTGGCGAACAAATATACTCGGGAGTTCGTCAATGAGCTGAAACCTCCCCCCATATTTGAAAAAGAAAACATTGTGGAACTGTTACGCTGGGTCGCCCGGCGAATGAAGAAATACGGGCTTGAAATAACGTTGGAAGATGACGGGAAGCCCAAACCACTTAGTGAGGAAGTCCATAAAATATTATATCAAAGCATAAGGGAGTTATTCTTTAACGTCATCAAGCACGCCGAAGTGAATGAAGCCACATTGACACTCAGGCGGCAGACCAATAAGATACAAATTACTGTAGAAGATACGGGTGTGGGATTTGGCATAAACGGGGAGAAACCCAGCCCTACAAAAGAAGGTGGGTTCGGGCTGTTTAATGTCCAGGAACGGATAGACTTGCTCGGTGGAAGCCTTGAGATTGAATCCCAGCCGGGAGAAGGAACAAAAGCTATACTGTATGCTCCTTTAAAGGGTAGCAGCAAATCCATTCTTTCAACCGATGAGGAAAGTTTACAAAAGGGATCCACCCCATGGGCAATAGACTATGAACAGCCGAATATATACGATCCCAACCAGTTGACACTTCCGCTCGACCTGGACTTATGATTGACAAGAGCAATAATTTGAACGACTCTCATTGCCATGTCAACTTCATATAAACTTCTTAAGACGTACGCGTTTAGGGGTTAAGTTTTTAATAATTTTAAAATAAGAAAGGCCATGCAAACGCTTGATATTCAATATCTTAGGAGTGTTAATCTTCACAAAAACACCCTGCGTATGCATGACCTCAAAGCCAATTTCGACAAAATTCTACCCATCGTCAATGAAACCTTGGCGGATTTCCTCAATTCTGATCTGGATGTACAATTTTATCCGAATACGCCCCGCA
>NZ_JAMQKA010000081.1:0-13539 GCF_031569985.1 Aliifodinibius sp. S!AR15-10
GCCGGACGATCGATGCGTTTACCAAAGCGCACAATAAACAGGCCGCACCCTTTGAATGGAAAAAGAAGTTCGTCAAACCGGGAAAGCTGTCGGATAATTACGCTGATTTATGAATCTAAGTACTAGTATTAATAAATGCAGTAAATCATTCATTTAATATGCATTAAGTTTCTTGGTTATTGATCAAGCCTTTTTGGTTTTTCAGGGAAAAGAACGCTGATTAATATACTGATCTTCAAATGCATCCATTTTGCTTCTCAGCTTTTCAGCTATTTCGCTATACTCCTGCTCAACAATTAGGTTATCGGTTTCCAGGGTATCCTCGCTGACCTTAAAGAGTTCTTCCGTGACCGGTTGGTTTTCGTGGTAGCGGATGTACTTGAATTCCGGAGTTCGGACAAACCGGGATCGTATGGACTGGTACTGTTCAGGATTCTGCACTTCCGACTTGATGGGATAAAAGTTATCAAAATTATTTTCCCCATATACGGCCTCATGTATTTGCTCCTTTTCGTTGTATACAAGAGGCAGAAAACTCTTACCCGGATAACTTTCCGGAGTATTGACACCGGCCAAGTCTAGGATCGTTGGGGCGATGTCCACGTGTGATATTAAGCCTTTTCTGGTCTGTATTCCTGCTCTACTTTCTTGCCTTGGATCATAGACAATCATGGGGGCCTTGACCGATTCTTCATAGAGCAGTGCCTTCCCCATCAGCTGCCTGGAACCGGCAAAAAAGCCGTTGTCCGAGGTATAGATTATCACCGTATTTTCATCGACACCCAGCTGCTCAAGCTCCTCTCTGATTTGACCTACGGCGTGATCTACCCCCGTAATAAGCGCATAATAGTTTTTTATAAACTCTTGGTATATGCTATCTACTTCGATATGCCAATCGCGGCGGTATCCTACCTCATTTCCGTAATAATCTTCCGATCTCCCGAAATACCACTGGGCGTTGCGGCTTTTCTGTTGAACCACTTGGGGCAATTTTTGATGGAACTGGTATTCATCGTTGACCATACGGGGAATAGAAACGCTGTCATACATTGCCCGAAACTCTTTGGCAGGAGTAAAGGGAGCATGTGGAGCTTTAAAACTGATAGACAGGGCAAAAGGCTTATCTGAACTCAGTGCTTTTTGAAGGAATTCTGTTGCCTGGTCGGCCATGAATTCCGTCAGGTGAGTAGCTCCGGACCTGTTTTCGTACCCATTGAATTTATTTTGTTGGGGAAAATAACCTCCTTGTCCCGGGAACCCATTCCAGACGTCAAAATAATTTGTGGGCATATACTCCTGTTTATTCTCAAAACCATCATTTTTTACTTTTTTGGTCCCCCCAACAGCAAACCCGAACTTACCAATAAATCCGGTAAAATACCCGTGCTCACGGAGTTGGACCGGGTAGGTATGTTCAAACTCATGACTGGTCAGGATGTAGTTGGTCGGCCTGTCGAAACCGGCACCATGGCCACTCAAATATTGCCCCGTCATAACGGAGGCCCTGCTGGGCTGGCAGATAGGAGCTACATGATAAGCATTTTTAAATGTTACACCATCGGAGGCCAATTTGTCCAGGTTGGGGGTAATAATATGGTCGTTCCCTGCAAATCCAAAAGCATCGGCCCGCTGGTCGTCGGCCATCAGGTAGATAATGTTGGGACGCTGCGTTTCTGCTGCCTCCTCCTGGCAACCTGCCAAGTAGAAAAATGCAACTAATAGCAAACCTGTTTTTAAGTTCATATCAATAATTCGCTTTATCCTATTGTTAATCTATTTTATTTAATGTGCTGCTTGATAACAGAAAATCAAAAATTACTAGAAGCTCTAATCCTCTAAAATTATTTCATCACTTTCCTCATAGGTGTGCTGTAGGTCAAGCCGTCATCAGAAGTAGCATTAATAAAATAGTATAATGCGCTATCCGGTAGTTCTGTAGATATTGTTTTATTTGACTTTGAAACTTTTGCTTCTGTTTCGATCCATTTGTAATGGTTACCACCCCAATTAGCTGTATCAGTGGTGAAATAAGCCACGGCTTGATTTACTTCACCCTCATAATCAATTTCAGTACCTTCATCTTTTTTGTAGGATAAGTTTAAGGGGGCTTCACTTTCCTTTGTTATATAGTCTGCAAAACTGTAAATAATCACCTTATTCCATCCAGCATAATGTCCATGCTTCATTTCATGCTCAAGATGAAGATACTTTTTAGTATCGGATGCGTTGTATGTTTTCGTAAAGCTATTCATGGAAAAATGGCCATCGTTCGTGCCGTTAATAAAAAGTGTAGGTTGTTGCTGCAGGGGGATATACAATGAAGGTTCCCAAATAGTGAGATAGAACTGTTTAGACTCTGGAGTATGGGATTTTAACTGCTCCATATATGTTGGAGCTTGATGTAAATATCCACAACCGTAAACCGGAATTGAAAAATCGAACCGATTATCGATTCCAGTCACAACATTAGTCAGGATGCCGCCCCATGAAATACCAGTAATACCGACTTGAGTTGAATCAACTTCAGGAAAACTTCGGATTAAACTATTTGCCAGAATGATATCTGCAACAGCATGGTAAAACCACTGGTTTTCTAACTTTTTATTCATGATATCAAGAAAGAAACCCTGCCTATATGGTCCTGAATATTTGTGAGTGGGCCATTTCATCACGGTTTTGCTGTCAGTTTTCCGCTCTCCTGGCAGCTGTCCCTCAAGTGCAACTGATATTGCAATGTACCCATGGTCTGTCCATTTTTTTACCCAATCAGGAAAAACCGTTCCACCACCTCCATGAACGAGTACAACGGCCGGAGCCTTTTCTCCTAGTTCAAGTGATTCCGGAACTCCATACCAACTAAAAACCTTTGTTGGTTTTCCATGATAAGACACCCCATCGAAAAACAATCCCTTAATATTTGAATACTTTTTATGCTGGTCGTAATGATTGGTAAATGTAAAATTGGGCCTTTTAAATACTCCCCTTTCACTGAGTGAACCATTCACCCATTCCGGTCCCTTATTCTGGACTATTTTTTCAGAGCTTTGACTAGTGCAAAAGCTTGTTATAGAAAAGAATATTATTAAGAATAGGTATATAAAATACTGGATATTTATCATGAAAGACTACAATGACTGAATCAATTTTATGGGGTTTTGCAGCCCCTTAGACTATGTGAAAAAAAATTTTGGGATTAAAGTGGGAGATTTATCCCTAAAAAGGGAGTGATCAATTACAAATGTATAGTACTTTCTTACAGTAGACCCCCTCAGCTTTTAGAGAAAACACTCGTTTTGAATAGCGGATCCAATTCAATCAACTGGAAAAGTTAACGCAAAACTAAGTAGACGATCTTTAATCGGTTAACCTTTTTACACCTACATAGTAGGCACTCCAAACAGCTCTTCCAGTATTCCCATCTACAAACCACGCTTGTAACCGAGTTTTACCTTTATCCAACTTGAGGGAGAATGTTACTTCAGTATCACTGTTGGAAATTTCTTTATCTACGTCAAAATCAGATAATTTTAAGCGAGCATAAGTGGCACCATGATGTTTTAGTTCTTTCATAGTTCCATCCCTTCGAGTTCGATAGTAGCTAAATAAATTCTCGTTTATAGTTTTGCCCTTTACCTCAGGTGGCCATCTACGCAGCGTAATTTCATATCTGCCAGCTTCTACTACTTCCACTGCCCAATAGCCATTTGCCGGTAAACCTACTTCTACTTGATCTTGCAGCCAACGAGGCATCCCGTGAATATCATGCGTGTTTAACCATGTTGGGTTCGCCTCTTTAGCACCTAATTTTATTCTGGCTACTTTCCCAAAGTTAGTGCTTATATCATTCCAGTATTTATTATAGGCCTCAGTTAGTTCAGAAATCAAGCCAGGATGTGAGTGGGCAATATTGTTCTTTTGTCCTGGATCACTCTCAATGTTGTATAATTCTGAACCGTTAACCAGACGCCAATCCCCTTTTAATACTGCTGTTTTTTTCCATTTTTGGGGCCGTTCCCGGCGTTGGGTATCAACAAACATAATCCGATCAGACCAGTTCTTAGTTTCTCCTCTAAGCAGAGGAACCAAACTTTTCCCATCGAACTCAATCTTCCCATCTGAGGCTATACCACTTAAATTAACAAGGGTCGGGAAAATATCGACAACACCAGTTAATTTATCTATCTCCGTTCCACCTTTAATTCCTTTAGTTGGATATCGAATAAAAAATGGAACCCTGTGACCTCCATCGTATTCACTGCCTTTCTGTCCACGCATTCCAGCATTATAATGGAACGATTTTACTGTTCCATTATCAGTCATAAAGATAAATATGGTGTTGTTATGTAGACCAAGCTCCCTAATTCTTTGGTCCAGTCGCTTTAGATTATCATCAATATTGGTTATTTGACCATAAAACTTATCAAGCTTTCTATCTTTTTCTTGCTGGCCAAGATGGGCGTACATTTGTTCATATCTGTCAGGCGCTCTGTGGGGCCAATGAGGTACATTGGTGGGTATATATAAAAAGAAAGGATGATCCCTATTCTCTTCTATAAACTTAATTGCCTCATTAAACCAAATATTGTTAGCATACCCTTCATATTTTTGGGGTTTTCCATTTTTGTAGTATGTATCATCGAACAGGTCATTGCTCCAATAATCGGGCGTGTTCGAAATAGCCCCTCCGCCGTGATAGAGCGCCTCGTCAAAACCTCTATTATGAGGTAGAAAAGGATAATTATCCCCCAGATGCCACTTTCCAAACATGCCCGTTTTATAACCGGCCTTTTTAAAAACTTCCGGAAGAGTTGTCTCATTTTGAAACAGTAAAGACCTCCCCCCTACTGTATGCCATACCCCTACACGATTATTATATCGGCCGGTCATCAACATGGCTCTGGTGGGTGAACAGGTCGTACCTACATGAAAATTTGTAAAACGTACACTTTCACTATAGAACTTATCTATATACGGTGTTTTAATCGTTGGATTGCCATGTGCTGCTATATCACCATATCCTTGGTCATCAGTCAGAATCAGGATGACGTTTGGAAGTTCATCTTTGGATTTTGCAATCACGTTATTTTCTGGTACTGATAAATACCAACCGTAAAAAAACCATATACAAACGAATAATCTGATACTTAATGTATTAATATCGATTTGCATAATTGAGCTAATGGATTAACTATTTCATTTTAAAGGCAATAGTAGTTTATATTCCTTTTGAAAAGGTTGGCATTACGGTATCTGATGATTATCACAGCTAATAACCATCGAATTTATTTCAATAGCTCGCCGTCAGACATAATTTCCTGAGCCCAACTTTTGTGCATCTCCATAAGATTTTCAACAATTTTGGGGTACTCTGATATCCAATTTTTACGTTCAGGATTTTCTTCTTCTAAGTTTGATAAATGTAATTCTTCATTTCTGTCACTAATTAGTTTCCAATTTCCTTTACGAACGGCCCATTGATTTTGCCATTGAAAGTGTAATACCTGGTCCTTATAAGCAGAAGAGGCATTATCCTGAATGATCGGCAGTAATGAAAAACCATCCAGCCGCTTATTCGGTAAACGAATATGCAATAGATCGCAGAGGGTCGGAAGTATATCCATATTAGTCACTACTTGATCCCGCTTTACATTTTTGGGTAAACGAGCAGGATAACTAATAATAAACGGTACCCGGATACCCCCTTCTCTAAAGGTTCCCTTATGACCTACCCATTTACCGGTAAAACCACCACCGCCATTGGCTCCGTAGTTTGTACCTTTTGGTAGTCCACTAGTATGGTTTTCAATACCAATCTGATAGTCTTCTTCAGAATGCCCGTTATCACTCATAAATACGAATAGAGTATTCTCGTACTCCCCTTTATTTTTGAGATGTTGAATAATCTCCCCTATAAGATAATCCGCCGTGGATACCATATGAGCATATGAACGCCTGGGTTGTTCCAAATCTTCATATACATACTCAAACTTTAGCTTGTGAACATAGGGTTGTTCTGGATAATGAGGAATATTTAATGCTATATATAAGAATTTTGGTTTATCTAGATTCCTGTTTATGTACTTCTTTGCCTCTTCAATCGTTTGATTAGGGAAATATTGACCGTTTTCATATATCTCTTCTTTGTTGCGCCACAAGTCATGGAATCCTTCGCCATGTAGAAAGGAGTGTTGAAAATTATCGATAAATCCCCCTCGGTGACCATAGAAGTAATCGAACCCCTGAGATAGCGGTCCATAATTTAAATCTGCTCCCAAATGCCATTTCCCAAACAGGGCCGTTTGGTATCCCTGACGTTTGAGCACTTCTGCAATGGTTACTTCATCAAGGTACATATTAACGCCCTTCTCCGCGTGGGCATTACCCTGAGTCCATGAGTTGATCCCACCTCGTTGTGGGTACCTCCCAGTAAGCAAACCGGCACGAGTTGGTACACACACAGTGTGGGCATACGCTTGTGTAAAACGAATCCCTTCTTTAGCTAACTGATCAATATTGGGAGTTATTAAATCTTTTGCCCCATATGAATTAACATCCAGCGTACCCTGATCATCGGTTAAAAATATAACAACGTTCGGCCTAACTTCTTCTTCAACATTATGCTGTGATAGTCCAAGAGAGATGTTAAATAGAAGAAAAATTATTATAGCTATAAAAAACATATCATTATTTCCTATCAAATACTTAGGGGGGCTTGCAGACCCCCTAAGTTAACTCTGGCTAAAATGGAGTTATTTAGTCACTAATCCTTTCAATATATGTATAATAGGAAGGATACACGCGCCCCTGCTCATCCTCTAAAAATGCAGTTACATCATATTTTCCTGCGGGTATGTATCCCTCAAAGTGAACTGCCTCAGCATTGTCACTTGGAATCGGCTTCGTCTCACTGATCCCTGCTATGTAAAGGCTGGCATGCGTCAGGTTGTGCTGCTGGCTGGCCGGCATGGGGTTACTTATCTCAACCGACTCTTTCCTTGCCGCCACCTGTTCGTTAAACGCAAGTCCACTCTCGCGGGGATACCGTCTCAGACTTATCCGGTAGGTGCCTTCATCAGCGATTTCTATTTTCAATTTCCCTTTCCCGCGAACACCTTCTAGCACCCCGTTTTGGTGCCACACGTATTTGTACGGGTATATGTGCATATCATGCGAACTGAGGCGAACGGGATTCTCATACCGGGTTCCGGCCTTAATATAGGCATACCGCTCGTTTACGCCCTGTTCTGCCAGCGAGGTCCACCACTTGTTATAACTTTCCCGCAACCTGTTGACTACCTCCGGATGCTCTGATGCCACATCATTATGTTGAGAAATATCATCTTTAATGTGGTACAATTCCTGCCCATTGATGAGTCGCCAGGTATCATCCATCACCGCCGACCGTCTCCATTTCACAAGATTTTCGGTGCGTTGAGAGTCGACAATTAATGTACGGGAATCCCATGTGGCATCCTCATCATGCAACAAGGGAGCAAAGCTACGGCCATCAAGTTCCTTGGTTTCTACGTAGGTTAATCCGGCGAGATCGGCCAAGGTGGGCAGCACATCAATATGGGCCAGCAGATGGGGCAACTCCTTCCCTCCTTCAATACCGGCGTCGGGCCAACGAATAGCAAACGGGACGCGATGCCCCCCCTCATATTCACTGCCCTTTGTGCCCCGAAGGTCGGCATTGTAGCCATAATCCTTGCCTTCTCTTTGGGAAAAGCCGGCAGCCGTCCCGTTGTCGGTCATATATATCACAATCGTGTTTTCTGCAAGCTTCAGTTCTTGCAGTTTTTGTTCTAGGCGACCAAGATTATCATCGATATTGGTGATCATCCCATAAAATCGCTTTTGCCGCTCCAGAAGCTGATCCTCACCTTTGTATAGATTATAATATTCCTCTGGCACATGAAAGGGAGCGTGGGGAGCATTAGTAGAGATATATGCAAAGAATGGTCTCTCACGGTTCTCTTCGATAAACTTTAGGCTTTCTTCAAAGAATACATCCGTAACATATCCCTCCGTTTCCCGGGGTTCCCCATTGAACCAGTAGGTATCATCGAAATAGTCGTTGCCCCAATAATCAGGGGCTTGGGTGACCCCACCTCCCCCGTGACGTACCACTTGTTGAAAGCCTCGGTCTCCGGGTCGAAATGGGTAATTATCCCCCAGATGCCACTTGCCGAACATGCCGGTTGCATACCCGTTTTGGGCAAAAATTTGGGGAAGGATGGTTTCATCTTCAAATAATAAGGATCGTCCGCCGATCGTGTGCCAGGTACCCACGCGATTGGTATATCGTCCAGTCATCAGGGCACCCCGGGTGGGAGTACAGGTTGGGGATACATGAAAATTAGTCGCCTCCACAGATTCCTCAAAAAACTTATCCATGTAGGGCGTTTGAATAATCGGGTTTCCATGAAAACCCAAATCGCCATACCCCTGATCATCTGTGATGATTACAATAACATTCGGTTTTTGATCCTGTGGCATTTGGCTGCCAGACCAGCCCAACACCTGACCAGCAGCAATTAGAATAAGAATCCAGCAAGCAATAAATTGGAAGAGTAATTTCATGTTAGGTCATGTTTATTTTTTAAAATATTGCAGATTGATTAAACCTTATTTAATACCCAGGATTTTGCGTCAGATTCTCATTGTTACGGAGTTCATTCGTGGGCAGTGGAAATAGCAGGTCTCTTTCCTGTAGTGTTGAACCATCAACAAAAGAATGTCCTACATAATCGTTAAAAGCATCATCTTCAATATCATAAGCTTTTCTGGTACGAACCATATCAAACCATATTTCATTTTCATAAATCAGCTCATGCCACCGCTCCTTCCATATTGCTTCTCGAAATTCTGTTTTCGTAAGTCCTGAAAGATCATTCAGTTCAGCTCGTCTTCTTATTTTGTTAACAGCTTCATATGCTTCGGTTGTAGGGCCAGTGACCTCATTTGATGCTTCTGCAAAATCTAGTAATACATCAGCATAGCGAATTACCTGCCAATTTAACCCCGACTGTGCCGTATTCAGATGTGCTTGTTCATCCCAAAATTTATATATGAACTGATTAGGAAATTGAACAGTTTCATTGCGGTCAGATTCAGAACTATAACTAGTGAAAAAGAACACCCTTTCTTCTGCTCTTTTATCCCCTGCTTCATAAGATGCAACAAATTCATCCCGTGCAAATCCGAAACCTTGTTCAGAAGAATATGCTGAGACACCAAACTTAAATGGAGGCAAGCCAATCTGTAGAACATCATTATTCTGTTCCCCCTGTAAATACTGTACAGAAAAAATATGTTCACCAGTATTGTCATTAGAAGATTCCCGAAACGGAAGATATGAATCAAATAGTGAATATTCCTGTGAATCGATTACCTCTTTAGCTTTATCTCTAGCAAGTGTGTAATATTCGGTCCCCATCTGCAGTGGATAACCGGCCATTGTTAAATAAACATCTGCCAGTAGTGATTTTATGGCACCCAAAGTTACTCTACCACTTGAATCATTAAATGGCAAACCTGAACTCTCAGCTGCAGTCAGATCCTCTACAATTAGTTGATAAATCGATTCAACCGATGAGCGAGAGGGTTCTAAATCAGGACTACCTAAATCAACCGATTCCGTTATCAATGGCACCTCACCAAATACTCGTACTAAATTAAAGTAGTAATACGCTCGTAAGAAGCGTGCCTCTCCCAGCAGCCTATTTTGAGTAGTTGCATCCATTTCGATGTTAGGAATTTCAGCAATTGCCAAGTTAGCATTACCGATTCCTCTATAATGGCTTACCCAATAATTATTTACAGCTGGATGATCGGCACTCATCTGGAGATCACTGATAATTTTAAAATCGGGGAAACCACCGTTTGGTGTAAACGTTGAATTAAGTGCACCTGTACGCAATTCAGTCATTAACCAAGATGCGTTAGATTGTACAGGGTAAAGACTTTCATACGTAGCATTAACAATGCCTTCCGCATGTGAAGGTTGGGTAAAATAATTACCTGTATTTAGATTGGATGGATCTTTATGACTTAGGAAATTATCACATCCCATCAACAGAATTGTCAAAAAACCACACGATAATAAAAGACAGATATTACTTTTGATATTCATGGTTTTATACTTTGAATTATTAATTAATTTCTTTTTTGGCAGAATTATAAGCTAAAACTTAACCCTAATTGGAAAACTCTGGGCTTGGGGTAGCTGTACAGATCGTCACCTTGCGAGAAGTTACCCGTAAATGATGATACTTCAGGGTCAAAGCCGGGATACTCATCTATTAAAAAGAAATTCTGCATTGAGGCGTATATTCTCACATTTTTCATTTTGCCCCATTTTTGTATCAATTCAGATGGAAAATTATACCCCAACACTATATTTCTACCCCGAATAAACGAGCCATTTTCAATTCTTCCTGTAGAACTTAACCTGTCTTTATAGGCAGCCGTTGGCCTAATTTCAGGTACCATAGTGTCCTGATTATTGGGAGTCCAGGCATCAAGCACTTCGGTAAGAACATTAGTTATTCCAGTTCTATCAAGAGTAGTAGCCCTTGAATTAAATGCAGTCTCATTTCCATACATATATTGGATATCAACCATTAAATCGAAGTTTTTATAGGTCACGTTGTTGATTAAAGACCCATAACCATCAGGATTGCCGTTACCGATGATAACCCGATCTTGTTCATTTATAGCGCCATCACTATTGATATCCTTATATTTGATATCTCCTGGAAGCCGATTGTATTGGGCAGCTTGAGCCGCTTCATCCGTATTCCAGGTTCCCAACTGAATATATCCATAGAAAGAGTTTACGGGTTCTCCTTCTCGAATGATCCTATTTCCTGTTACAGGATTACCCCCTTGAACAATATCTTGACCACCTGTCAAGTGCAGGACCTTGTTTTTATTGATAGAAATATTGAAAGAAGTGCTCCAGAGGATATTACTTTTGCTAATATTTCTAGTTTTCAGAGTTAATTCCACACCCCGATTCTCCATGCTGCCAATATTGCGGATAACGGTGCTATAACTGCTGGTAGATGGAACCGGAGCAGCCAATAACATATCTTCAGATTTTTTGTAGTAAATATCTCCTTCAAATTCTACTCTATCCGAGAATAACCCCAATTCGACACCCAGGTCCACTTGGGTATTTTTTTCCCATTTCAGGTTTGGATTGGCCATCTGATTTAAACCAACCCCAGTTACTCTGGTACCACCGACTATATATGAATAGTTGCCTAAACCTGTGACTGTGCTGTAGTTCGGTATTTCGGAATTACCTGTAACGCCATAGCTAGTGCGTAGTTTAAGGTTGGATATTGTGGAACTGTTCTCCATGAATTTTTCTTCCGATACTCTCCATCCAATAGCTCCCGATGGGAAAAATGCATATTGATTATCTTCTGAAAATCTGGATGAACCATCAAATCGCCCTGTAACTGTGAACAGGTATTTGCTGTCGATTGTATAATTAACCCTTGCAAAATATGAGTTTAGGCTATGCGCACTTGCACCGGATTGGGGTGGGCGTGGATTAGAGGCTATTCCCAGATTATTAAACTCAAAATAATCATCAAGGAAGTCGTCAGCCCTGGCAAATTTCGTGAAATTGTCAACTCGCTCCCACGATAATCCCAATAATCCGGTGAAAGAATGCCCTTCAAGCACTTCGGTTTCATAGGTCAAATAATTCTCAAATTGCCAGGATGTAATTTTTTCATCAGATATTTCGGCCCTGCCATTATCGGAAATAAATCGCAGGTCATCCCCGGCATAGAATTTAGTTTCTTGGTCTATGATATTTAAACCAAAAGTAGTTCTTAATGTCAGCCCCTCTGCCAAGTCAAAATTAGCAAAGGCGTCTGCCAGTGTATTCGTACCATCAAGAATTCGTTTTGTCTCATTAACAAGTCTAATCGGCTGAGCGCCACCTTCCATTCCCGGATAATCAGACGTCCTTCCAAAAGTACCATCAGGATATCTAACTGGTGTTATGGGTAATGCTTGCAAAATTGATCTAGTAGGAGTAATGCCTCCAGCACCTACTGCCCTTGGCTGACTGGCTTCCTGAACGCTATAATTAATAGTAGCACCGGCAGTTAGCCAATCATTTATCTGATTGTTAATATTCAAACGGCCTGAGTAACGCTTTAAAGAGGATTTCTCAAGTATGCCCTCCTCATCTCTATATCCCAGGTTAACCGTGTAACTATTATTTCTATCCCCTCCCGAAAAAGAGAGGTTATGACTGTTCGTAAGTGCAGTTCTAAGGGCTTCTTCTTGCCAGTCTGTATCATACAATGGATTACCCGACGAATCGAAAAGCCTTGGATCTGTTCTTTTAGTAGCAGGATCCACAACACTACCGGCTAAACCATATTTTGCTGCATTTTGGAAGGCCAAATCTTCAACAGCCAGGAATTGCTCTGAGTTTAACAATCCTATCTTAGACCAAGCAGGCAGCTTGCTTGCGCTAAAAGAACCATCATATGAAACAGTTCCTCCATCTTGTACCGGCCCTTTTGTAGTTACCAATACTACTCCATTTGCTCCCCTGGCTCCATATATAGCAGTAGCAGAGGCATCTTTAAGTACTTCAATTGACTTTATATTACCTGGATCTAAGTAATCGATAGGAGAAGTGCCGTTTGACAAGTTAGCCTGAGGGAGAACAACACCATCAACAACAAATAATGGATCATTGGGACCTGTTATTGAAGAATTCCCCCTAATTCTTATCGTAGCCCTACTACCTGGTCTACCCGAATTTTTAGAGACACTAACTCCTGCTATTTTCCCTGATAAGCCCTCCTGCAGACTAGTTGGTGAACTTGCTTTGAATGCTTCCTCATCAACTGTACCCACAGAACCCGTTAGATCAGATCTCTGCTGCGTACCATACCCGACTACGACCAACTCTTCCCCCGAGATAGCCTGAGCTTGAAGCTGAACATCAATCTCCGTTCGACCATTAATAGGTATTTCAGTTGTCTGGTATCCGATAAACGAATACATAAGTGTATCATTTAAAGAAGGAACACTTAATGAATACTCTCCGTCAGTATTCGTGGCTGTACCCGTAGTAGTTCCTTTTACTGTAACATTTACACCAGGTAAAATTTCATTTGACTGGGCATCAGTAACGGTACCAGAAACCGTTTCAATAACCTGTTTTTGGTTAGAGGCACGCAATACGATATAACCATCATTGAGCGCATAGTATTGAATGCCTCTATTCTTGAAAATTTCATCCAGCGCCTGGTCAAGCCCGACATTTTCCAAACGTACTGTAACTTTGGAGTTGCCAGCCAACAGCTCCTTGTTATAGGAAAACTGGACATTTTCTTCCTGTTCCAGGTACGCCAGGAGCTTTTCTATGGACACTAGTGTCATTACCACTAAATAAAAGGGGTAAATGTGATTGGGTTTTTGTATTTTTCGAATAAAACATCATGGATAAACTCACCTTTCCCGACCTCTCTCAACAAGTCAAAGATCAACTCCTTA
>NZ_JAMQKA010000082.1:0-12514 GCF_031569985.1 Aliifodinibius sp. S!AR15-10
AGGAGACGTTTTCCACACTTGCCGATATCGGCTATGAAGGGTGGCTGACCATTGAGGCATTTACCCGGGATGATCCCGACTTTGCCAATTCCATTAATGTGTGGCGAGAATACAACGAGCCCTGGGATGTGGCTGAAGAAGGCTTTGCATTTATTAATAAGATGTGTGAAAAATTTGGGTTATAATTAAATTCAGAAATTAATAGCCTGGTGATATTACCAGTAAAATTAGAATCTAGAAAAACAATTTCTTATGAAGGCATCTATATTTCTAACTACAATAATTGCATTACTGCTGAGCTATTCTCCCCTCTCATTCGATGGGATAATCAGCGAAACGGAATCGGAAACTGTGAACAAAGAAAAGACTATGAATGAAGAGCTGCTACGTCACGTAGTTATGATCAAGTTTAAAGAAAATACTACCGAACAGGAGATCACCAAAGTAGAGGAGGCCTTTTCTGCACTGCCGGACAAGATCGATGCGATTTCGGACTACGAGTGGGGCACAAATAACAGCCCCGAGGGCCTTAACAAGGGATTTACCCACTGTTTCCTGGTGACATTTGAGAGTGAAGAAGACCGTGCCACCTACTTGCCCCATCCCGACCACAAAGCGTTTGTTAGTGTGTTGGAGCCCCATTTGGAAGATGTGATGGTGCTTGACTATTGGGCAAGTGAAGACTAAAAAAAACAAGTGTTTCGCCCCGGCGCGGGAAATATTGCCCGCGCTATGGGATGGAGCAAACAGAGCTGTGTTCCCTCGTCAGGAGTTTGTTAGGGAAGTTATTCCTCAACTATTAACGTTCCTTTCATGCCTGCCGCAAAGTGTCCCGGGAATGAGCATATATAGGTATAGTCACCGGTTTCCTCGGGAACTGTAAAAGTAATTTCAACAGTCTCCCCACCACCAGCCAACGGGGTATGGGCAATTATTTGATCGGTAAGTTTTGAGGGAATAAAGTCATTGTCTCTTGCTGTTGCCGCCGCCCTTGAAAAAGCGTTGATATCAGTATCTTTTTTAAGAACAACTACATTGTGGGCCATTGCAACCTTGGGCAATTTGCTAACCGTTGTTAATACAATTTTTATTTCTTCTCCTGGTGCAGCCGTAATTTCGGTAACATCAAACTTCATTTGGTCACTGCCTTCTATTTGGATGGTACGCACATCTGAGTCCTGGGCATTAGCAATAAAGAACGACAGAAAAAGTAAGAGGGAAAGGCATACTGTTTTTTTAAGTAAGTACATCTTATATCATCTCAAATTTGGTTAAAAATAGTCGATCAAGATAGTATATCTGAGGTAGTTTCTAAAAAAATGTTGTTTCTGCAGGGGTTAAAAAAATAGTAATAGTTATCAGTAGATTTTAAGTATGACCTTCTCTATCGTAATTGTAGCCAAGTATTAGTGATAAATCAGAAGACGGGATATGTTCGTATTCCGTATATGCAACTTAAAAGGATGGGTAAAATGAGTAGATTTAAAACAAAAATGGGATTTGGGTATATCATTTTGGTATTAATAATACCACTGATGTTAATTGCCTATGATGTTTCTGAAACGGGGATTTCAAAAGTTGCAAGTGGGAATGAGAATGCCGAATTCACAAAAGAGGATTCGGTAACCGAAAATATACAGGTCCTGCCCGGTTTTGAAGTTCAAATGCTATATGAGGTACCCCGTGAAGATCAAGGCTCGTGGGTTTCGCTGGCTGTTGGACCCGAAGGCAATTTGATTGCTTCGGATCAGGAAGACAAGGGACTTTTTAAAATTAGTGTCGGCGGAACATTGGATAAACCGGAAGTGAATGTCAAAGAGATGATTATGCCGGCTCTGGGAGCACAGGGGCTTTTGTGGTCTTTTGATCACCTATACGCAAACTTAAACGGGGAGGGGCTCTTCAGGCTGCGTGATTCCAATGGTAATAATCAATTAAATATCATGGAATATTTGGGTGGTCCTGCAGAACGCGGAGAGCACGGGAACCATTCAGTTATACCTACGGAAGATGGCAACGGACTTTACGTTGTGAATGGCAACCATACTCCGTCCCCCGAGTTAACAGGCAGCCGCCTGGCCAATTGGGAAGAAGATATACTGCTTCCCCGTAACTGGGATGCCCGTGGGCACGCCCGTGGAATATTTGCCCCCGGAGGATATATCACGAGGATCAATCCGGAAGGCACCACCTGGGAAATGATAAGTATGGGGTACCGCAACACCTACGATATTGCAGTTAATCCACACGGTGACCTTTTTGCCTACGATTCCGATATGGAGTGGGATATGGGGATGCCCTGGTACCGGCCGACCCGCCTGCTGCACGCTGTCAGTGGCAGTGATTATGGCTGGAGAAGTGGGAGTGGGAAGTGGAAGGAATATTACGAGGACAGTTTGCCGCCGCTGGTAAACATCGGTCCGGGTTCGCCGACCGGTCTTTTGTTTGGAACCGGGGCTGAGTTTCCCGCTCGCTACCAGAGAGCCCTTTTTGGCTTGGACTGGACATTCGGTACCATGTATGCTTTCCATTTAACTCCCAAGGGATCCAGTTATACCGCTGAGGTCGAAGAGTTTCTTTCCGGGAGCCCGTTGCCGCTGACCGATGCCGTCGTTGGTGAGGATGGCGCAATGTATTTTACAACAGGTGGCCGCAACCAGCAGTCGTACCTTTTTCGGGTAATTTATACCGGGAATGAGTCTACTTCTCCAGCTGAAGCAATAGACAACCCGGAGGCGAAGAAGGCCCGCGAAATACGACACAAGCTGGAAGCAATTCACGGCCAGGAAGATCCCAATGCAGTGGAAACGGCGTGGCCATACCTGAGTAATGAAGACCGGTACATACGGCACGCAGCACGTGTAGCGATTGAAGCCCAGCCCGTTGAGTATTGGGCACAAAAAGCGTTTTCGGAGATGAATCCACAAGCGCGGATTACCGCAATGGTAGCATTGGCTCGCACGGGGACGAAGAGTCACCGCGATAAAGCGATCAACGCCCTATTGGAACTAAATGCCCACGCCCTGGATGCCCAGGAGCAACTTGGGCACTTGCGGGCGATGTCTCTCATCTTTATGAGGCTCGGGGATCCCGGCGATGAACTGAGAACTCGAATTACCAACAGGTTACAGGAACTGCTGCCGAATGATGATGCAAGAGTGAATACGGAACTGATTCGCGTCCTGGTGTATCTAAAGGATTCGAGGGTCATCGGGAAAGCATTGACACTGCTGCAAAAAGATACCAAACCTTCTCCACCAGACTGGAGTGAAAACTTGCTCAAACGGAATGAGCGTTACGGGGGAACGATCAGTGAGATGATCAATAATCCTCCACCAACCCACAAGCTCGAATATGCATTCATGCTTCGTAATTTGAGCGAAGGATGGACAATTGAGCAGCGCCGGGAGTATTTTACTTTCATAAACGAAGCCGCTGATGGTATGGGCGGGGCAAGCTATACCGGCTTTCTTGAACGAATGAGAGACGAAGCACTTGCCAACGCTACTGAAGAAGAGGTCGAAGCCGTATCGGATTTAACCGGAGTGAGCCTGGCCCAAGAGCCGGATTTTGAAATCAATCCACCGGAGGGGCCGGGTCGTCAATGGACGGTTGATGGAGCCATGGACGTGATGTATGATGACGAGGAAGGCGGAGATAGAGAAACAGGAGAAGAACTGAACTTTGATCGAGGGCGAAGCCTTTTCCATGCCATCGGCTGCGCAGCCTGCCATAGATTGGGAGGATACGGCGGAAACATCGGTCCCGACCTGAATAGCGTGGCCAGGAGGTTTGGTGTAGAAGGAGTTATCGAAAAAATTATTGATCCCAATATCCTGATCTCGGACCAGTACAGTAGTTCAGAAGTAACGCTGAAAAATGGGGATACAGTGACAGGCCTGGTTGTAGAGCGCGGTGGCGAGCTCAAAGTGTATACCAGGGATCCGGATGAGCCGCCAACGGTTGTGAATCGCGACCAGGTTGTTTCTATCGAACCAGTTGATATTTCCCAGATGCCTCCGGGCTTAATCAATACCCTTAACCCCGATGAGCTGCGGGACTTAATGGCCTATATAGAATCGGGGGGAAATCCGGAAGATGAGGTTTATGTAGGAGAAGAGGAAGAGTCAGAGTCAGACGAAAATGAAGAAGAAACTTCAGAATAATATTAGAATAGCTGACTAAAGGTTCCGCCCCCCGGATAGTTGATTTCTACCGTTAGGGGTATATCCCCGGAAGAATATTAAACACTATTTTAAAATTAGGTACTTATGTTCACAGAAAAAGCAGGCTATTTATTAAAAGGGCCACGGTCTTATCTCATATTAATTCTTATGATGGGACTGGTCATTGGCTGCGAAGAAAAGGATAAGGCATCTCACAATACATCAAACCAAACGAAAGCTGAAAAAACTTCCCAGTTTGAGACTATTTTTAATGGGGAGAATCTTGATGGCTGGGATGGAGATCCCCGCCTCTGGAGTGTAGAAAACGGGGTTATTGTGGGAGAAACTTCCCAGGAAAATAATATAGAGGAAAATACTTTTCTCATATGGGAAGAGGGGAAACCAGCTAATTTTGAGGTTCGGTTTGAGTATCGATTTGTGGAAGCAGGTGGAGAGCTATCTGGTAATTCCGGCCTGCAGTTCCGTTCTGAGCGGTTTACGACCGATGACAAGCCCAATCTGAAGTACAGGGTCCGCGGAAACCAGGTCGATTTTGCAGTGAGTGACTGGATTCCGGGTCTGCACTATGAGGAGAAAAAGCGTGGGATACTCGCGCGCCGGGGACAGCGCGTGGTTTTTGATAGTGAAGGCGAAAAGCAGGAGGAGCGTTTTGCTGAGGAAGCCGAGCTGGGCAAATATATCGTGCATGACGAGTGGAACCGGTACCATGTCTATGCCAACGGTGACACCATGCGTGCCAAAATCAACGACCACCTGATGCATGAGGTGATTGATCACTCATCTATTCCTCTTGACCAGGGAATTTTGGCTTTTCAATTGCATGTAGGTCCCCCTATGCGGGTGGAGTTGCGAAATGTTGAACTCAAGGTGCTCAATTAGGAGTGCCGGTACTTTTTTATGGCTACTGTATAGACTTACTACTTATCAAAGCGAATGGATGAACAAACCTATAATTCATAAAAAGTAGTAGAATCACATCTTTGGTTCCTCTTTAGGTATAGATAGAACGAAAGGTGATCTGGTCAATTTTGTTTCTGGATTTTAGAAATAAGGTTTTCTAATTAACTAAGTACAGAATTGGTCCCAAATCTTTTAAATAAAACAGAATCTGTTTGGGAGCCGGGTGTATTACAAAGAAAGAATGGCAATGACTATCCGACAGAAACGAATTATTGTCTTATGTCTGTTTGCAGTGTCATTATTGTTCTGTGTTTCAATTGGGCAGGCTCAGATTATCAAGCAGGAAATCCCCGATCGGCTAGTAGTGCTCACATTCGATGATGCGGTAAGTACGCGTGCCGAGGTTGTAGCTCCTTTGCTGGATAAATATAATTTTGGAGGAACCTTCTTTGTCTGCGAGTTCCCGCCCGATTTTGACGACAAGGAAAAATATATGACATGGGAGCAGATAGCCATCCTCAATGAGATGGGATTCGAAATCGGAAATCACACCACTTCTCATACGCATGTTGACCAGATGCGGGAGAGTGAATTGGTAAAAGAGCTGATCTACATTGAGAAGAAGGGGGCGCAAATGGAGATACCCAAACCGACTACTTTTGCTTATCCTGCTTATGCAACTGCGCCCTATGCTCTTGATGTTTTAGAGAAGAAAAAATATACCTTTGCCCGTGTAGGTGGCGGCCGCGCCTACGATCCCCAAAAAGATCATCCATATTTAATTCCAAGTTTCAGTACTACCGGAACAGATACCGCTCGGGTGATCGATGCTTTTCAGCAGGCCCGGGATGGGAAAATAGTAGTGATGACCATTCACGGCGTACCGGATTACGCCCACGACTGGGTTACTACGCCGCCGGGACTTTTTAAATATTACCTGGAGTACCTGGATCAACACGATTATGCCGTGATTGCCCTGGAGGACCTGGCAGAGTATGTCAATCCAAAAGAGGCTCGGCGCTTGATAAAACCGAATTTTTAAGAATAACTATTATTCATGATGTTAGATCGTTCAAGCATTATCAGCAAAACGATATACGCCTCGGTTTTAATAATGCTTTTTACAGGATTTTGGGGTGAATCTGTTCATGGTCAGTCTGAAAATGAGGTAACCTTGCAGTGGCTGGCTGACCATCCACCGCAGCACGAAACCGGGGTGAGCTGGGGCGTGCCATGGCCGCGTGGAGAGGTTGAGCAAAATGTATCCTTCCAGATGTCTACTGAATTAGGAGAAAATCTGCCGGTGCAAAGCTGGCCGATGGCGTACTGGCCGGACGGTTCGGTGAAATGGATGGGACTGGCTACAGTGGCAGATTCAACGGTGAAAGGGCCCTTGACCCTGACTTCGACTGAGAAAGTGGCAGGGTACAATAATCAGGTTCGCGTTCAAAAACAGAATGGAGAGATATTGGTAGATACCGGGCCCTTGAAAGCTTATATCTCAATGCAGGGTTCAGGTGTTATCGACTCGTTGATTGCGGATGATCGGTTAGTAGCACAGAATGGTCATCTGGTCGCTATTTCTCAGGAAGGTCCTGGAAATGATGTTATAAAACCACCGGCCCGTGAAAAATATGTAAGCCAGGTTGAATCCGTAACTATGGAGCAGGATGGTCCGGTGCGAGCAGTAATTCGTCTGGATGGCAGACACCAATCGGTAAATGCCACCAAGGCATGGCTTCCTTTCACTGTACGCCTTTATTTTTATGCCGGCAAGAAACCGGTCCGTATGGTTCATTCTTTTGTATATGACGGCGACCAGGAACACGATTTCATAAAAGGACTGGCCATAGAGTTCGACGTACCGTTGCGGGAAGAGGTCCATAACCGGCATGTCCGTTTCACCGGCAAAGATGAAGGGCTGTGGGCTGAGCCGGTTAAGCCCCTGGAGAGCAGGCGACGGATTTCATACGAAGGTGAGGATGTCTATCCGGATCAGGAAAAAGGTCGGCGTGTCCCGAACCTGGAGGAGTTCGATCCGCAAATGCAGTCACTTATAACTGACCTGGCGGATTGGAATGATTATAAACTGGTGCAAAGCAGTCCCGATGGCTTTACGATTAAGAAACGAACCGGTCCAGAGGGAGCCTGGATTTCAGCCGGGGCGGGAACGCGTGCCTCAGGGCTTGCCTATGTGGGTGATGTGAGTGGCGGACTGGGAGTGGGAGCCAAAAACTTTTGGCAGACCTACCCCTCCACACTAGAGATTAACAATGCAACCAAGGATGTAGCCCAACTTAAAGTATGGCTCTGGTCGCCCGAAGGGGAGGCGATGGACATGCGCCATTACGATACCGAAGCCCACGGCTTGCAGGCCAGCTACGAAGATGTGCAACCCGGCTTCAGTATCGCCCACGGCGTGGCACGGACCCATGAATTGACCCTGTTCCCACAAAGTAGCGTGGCATCCCACAAAGAATTTGTGGACCAGGCGCGAATCAGCCAGGAGCCGCCCCTGTTGACCGCATCGCCCGAATACCTGCATTCTGTTGATGTCTTTGGCCCTTGGAGTCTGCCCGACCGTTCCACTCCCGGCAAGCGCTGGATTGAAGATAAGCTGAACCAGGCGATATCTTTTTACAAGCGCGAGATTGAACAACGACGCTGGTACGGCTTTTGGGATTACGGCGACATTATGCACAGCTATGATGGCGTGAGGCACAAATGGCGATACGATGTTGGCGGTTTTGCCTGGGCAAATTCAGAGTTGGTCCCCGATATGTGGCTCTGGTACAGCTACCTGCGGACCGGGCGTGAGGATATTTTTCGAATGGCGGAGGCGATGACGCGTCACACCGGGGAAGTGGATGTCTACCACCTGGGCAAGTTCGAAGATCTGGGCTCGCGTCACAACGTCATTCACTGGGGCGATGGGGCAAAAGAAGCGCGAATAAGCCAGGCAGTACTGCGCAGATTTTATTACTATTTGACTACAGATGAACGCACGGGTGACCTGATGCATGCGGTTACAGATACGGAAGATGCAATCGCCCGTATCGACCCGATGCGAATTGCAATGCCAACTGACGAATATACCAGTAAGGCCCCGGCGCGAGCACGATTTGGTCCCGACTGGCTGGCCATGGCAGGCAACTGGATGACTGAATGGGAGCGAACAGGAGATACCAAGTACAGAGATAAGATTGTCAACGGGATGGAAAGTTTGGCATCGATGAGAAATGGGCTGTTTTCCGGCCCCGGGGTGCTGGGTTTTAATCCCGAAACAGGCCGATTGGTAAATGATACCGGCAATACAAACGATGAACACACTTCCCACCTGGCCATGATAATGGGTGGAGCGGAAGTGATCTTTGAGATGCTGGATTTGATTGATCATGAGGGGTTTGAGGATGCCTTTTTGGAGTATTCGCGACTGTACAGCATGCCAGAGGATGCCCCGGAAAGGACTGATGCAAACAGGCAACTGGGAGATGGCAACTTTAAATCGTGGCACGCCCGGTTGACGGCCTATGCGGCAAAAGAGTTGGACAGTGAGATTTTGGAAGAACGAGCCTGGAATCACCTGTTGGGATCTCCCGATGGTGGCTGGCAGCGACCAAACAGTCGATTTGAAACCCAGCTCGTGGATGGTCCCGAGACGCTCCGCCCGATGCTCGTAAGTCCCTGGACTTCGACGAACAGTACCGCCCAATGGTGCCTGAATGCTATCGAGGTGCTGGAACTGATTGGCGATACCATACCCGAAGATCATCCTCTTTGGAGCGAATAATAATCACATTCATTCTTTCTTTATTTATTAATTACAACACGCTGAGTGGTTATGAAAAGCCTCTCAGTCATCCTGAACTTGATTCAGGATCTAGTAAAGATGATATTCGTTGATAATGATCCAAAATAGAATCAACGCATGTACCCTTGCGAGATCCTGCATCGGGGTGCAGGATGACTGAAAGGTTCTATTGTTAATTATTGTTTCCTAACCAAACCGCTAAACGCATTAACTATGTACTAACATAACGCTTCAGTTAATCTATGAACTCTGCGTTAGCTGAGGGATATGGATCTCCCGGTAATTACGCAGATTGAAGGTAGGTATAGGGAATCTAACCGGTAACACGATACAATATCAAAAACCTAACACTATGAGCAGTTATAACAGGTTCAGCATAATTATTGGATCAATTTTTTTAGCCATTCTGATGACATCCGGATGTAGCAGCCCGGAACCACAATGGCCCGAGATAACCCAGGAAAACAAGCCCTGGACCCGCTGGTGGTGGCAGGGAAGCGCTGTGGATAAACAGAATTTGACCAGATCCCTGGAAGAATACCATGATGCAGGACTGGGAGGCGTCGAGATCACCCCGATTTATGGTGTCGCAGGTTACGAGGACCAATTTCTGGATTATCTTTCCCCACGCTGGATGGAGATGCTGGATCATACGCTCAGTGAGGGACAGCGCCTGGATATCGGGATCGATATGGCAACCGGAACGGGGTGGCCGTTTGGTGGTCCCTGGATCCACGGGGAGCACGCTTCCAAGCGATTGTACTACAAAACATATGAACTTTCAGGAGGAGAGACGCTGGATGAGACCATCAACCTGACACAGGAACCGTACGTACGTGCCGTTGGGAATCATGTCTATGAGCTGCACGGATTTTTGAAAGCAGAGGGAGAAGAGCCACAGGGGACGGTGGACGATCCGCTTGAAAAAGAGGGAAGTGAGCCCTTAACGATTGAGGATGTTGAACAACCAATTTCTGCCAATGAGAATCTGCAGAGATTGGCATTGGAACAGGTTCGGTTTGAGGAAGATTTGCCACTTCAGGCACTCATGGCTTATTCCGATGATGGCCAGGTATTTGATTTAACAGATCAAGTGCAAGCGAATGGAAGCCTGGACTGGACAGCTCCCGACGGTGAATGGAGCCTATACGCAGTTTTTACAGGATGGCACGGAAAGATGGTGGAGCGTGCGGCGCCCGGCGGCGAAGGGCTTGTAATCGATCATTTTTCAGAACCAGCACTGGATCACTACCTGGCAACCTTTGACAGCGCATTTGCAGGTGATGACCTGAGCAACCTTCGGTCATTCTTTAATGATTCATATGAGGTAGACGATGCCGAAGGCCAGGCCAACTGGACCCCTGCTGTTTTTGAAGAGTTTGAAAAGCGGCGCGGCTACGATCTCCGGGATCATCTACCGGCCCTGTTGAATGAGGATTCGGAAGAGCACCCCCGGGTACTCACAGATTACCGGGAGACGATATCTGATCTCCTCCTCGAGAAGTTTACCCAGAAGTGGGACGAGTGGGCGGAAGATAATGGAGCCCTTATTCGCAACCAGGCCCATGGATCTCCGGCCAATATTCTTGATCTGTATGCGGCCAGTGACATCCCCGAGACCGAAGGCACCGATATTCTGAGGGCCAAAATGGCTTCTTCTGCTGCAAACGTAACGGGAAAGCAGCTAACATCAGCTGAGTCAGCGACCTGGCTCAATGAACACTTCTTGTCGAACCTGGCAAATGTCAAGACAGCAATCGACCGCTACTTTGTCAGCGGGGTGAACCATATTTTTTATCACGGCACCGCCTATTCTCCTGAAGGAGATGAATGGCCTGGGTGGCTGTTCTATGCCGCCGTTCATTTCAATGAGCGAAATCCGCTGTGGGACCATTTCGGAACCTTTAACCACTATGTGGCCCGTGTTCAATCATTCCTGCAATCAGGTACCCCGGATAACGATCTGCTGCTATACTTCCCGATTCACGACCAGTGGGCTGAGTCGGGCAGCGAAATGCTGCGCCATTTTGACGGCGGACTGGATGCCGGCTTTGACGGTAGTGGCTTCAAGCAGGGAGCGGAACAGATGGTAGAGGAGGGCTATGGATTCGATTTTATTTCGGATAAACAAGTGTTGGAAGTGCAACAGGATGGAAGCGAGTTGCAAACCGGTGAGACTTCATACCAAACGATCGTGGTTCCACAGAGTCGTTATATTCCTGTTGCCACCTTTGAAAAGCTGATTGACTTGGCCAGAAATGGAGCTACGATCCTCGCTTACCAGGGATTACCCGAAGGAGTACCGGGGTTGGGGAATCTCGAGGAGAGACAATCTCAATTCAAAAGTCTTGTTGATGAATTAGCCTTTAGTGAAGTCTCAGGCCAAAATATCCAGGAAGCGACTGTTGGAGAAGGACGCATCCTGCGGGGAGAAAATCTTAATGGGCTCTTAACTTATTCTGGAATCGAGCGGGAGGCTATGGTTGATCAGGGCCTCCAGTTTAACCGTCGCAAGCATGAGTCCGGGCATACCTATTTCATAACGAACTGGGCAGATGAAAAAGTCGATGGCTGGGTTCCGTTGGCTCGTGATGTTGAATCAGCCACGATATTTGATCCGATGCAGGACGAATTGGGCTATGCCAGGGTTAGAACTTCCCAGGATGGTGGGTCAGAAATCTATCTGCAAGCCGATCCCGGTGAATCGTTCATCTTGGAAACAAATGCTTCAGAAAGCCGCGAAGCGACCTATCGTTATGTTGAGCCAACAGGTGATGAAGTGCCGGTAAATGGCACCTGGACCCTTGAATTTACCGAGGGCGGTCCCGAACTGCCTGGCGAAATTGAGACCGATACACTCGGCTCATGGACCGGCTTTCCTGGAGATGAAGTTAAACGTTTTTCCGGGAAAGGGGAGTACTCGATTACGTTTGACAGGCCCCAATCTGATGCGGAGGGCTGGCTGCTCGACTTGGGTGAAGTCCACGAAAGCGCCACAGTGAGCATCAATGGGGAGGAGGTTGCAAAGCTCATTGGCCCGACCTTCCAGGTTTATGTTGACAATGCCCTGCTGGAGGATACAAACACCCTGGAAGTAGAGATTGCCAACCTGATGGCGAATCGAATCTCCTGGATGGAAAAGCAGGAGGTGAACTGGAAGAAGTTCTACAACGTGAATTTCCCGGCACGACTGGGCGAAAACAGAAACGAGCGCGGACTCTTCGATGCTTCTGACTGGGAACCGTTGCCGTCAGGTTTGGTTGGTCCGGTTAAAATGGTTCCGGTCAACAGGATGCAGTAACCTTGGTTGCTGGGAATTTAAATGACATTAACAAGGTACAATAACGGGTTGAGGGTTTGAAAAAGGCTTCCATGTCATCCCGTCCCGAGTTTTCGGGATCAGGGATCTGGTATAATAGCAAACGAGTTCACCTGTTTTTTGGGCGAGTATGGCATGTGGTGTTGTACTAGCCCTAAAGTCCCCCTTCGAATGTCCAGACCGGGGACATCCTTTACAGGTGTTCGGAGACATCCTTTACACTTTGCAGGGCGCTTATATTTTGTATGATGACCTCCAAAAAGGAGGCTGTTTTGCCCTGGGAAAACCAGCAAACAA
>NZ_JAMQKA010000083.1:0-11966 GCF_031569985.1 Aliifodinibius sp. S!AR15-10
TCTGCTTATAGAAGACTACCTCGCAATACATCAACGAAGCTAACCAAGCAAGCAGCAGTACTACCATGTAAGTGACAATCTACATATTACAATTTGAGCCTTGACTTTTTACATAGAAGGATGACACTAAGGCTTTTTTTAACAGCAAATCGCGTTTTAGCATTAATTCTTGATATTCCCCAATCACCCTATATTTTAGCTTATATGCTATCCAGACTATTCCATAGGCGCTACCTGATCTCCCTCAGCTACCTGCTGGTAGTGATTATCGGGATTATCGCCTGGCAGAATATTTCCCTGGAGATGTCGCCCGACCTGAGCCTGCCCTCCATCACCGTCAGCTACAGCTGGGGCAGCACCTCTCCCGAAGTGATGGAGCAGGAAGTGACGCGTAAAGTAGAGCAGGCCGCCAACCGTCTGCGCGACGTCCAACGCATCGAGTCAATTTCGCGGGAGGGACAGTCGACCGTCACCATCACCTTTAACCGCCAGGCGCCGGTAGAATATCGCAAGGTGGAGCTGCAGGAGTACCTGTTTTCCCTGCAGGAGGCGCTCCCATCCAACGTTCGCCAGCCCTCCATAAGCCGGCGCGTGCCGGAGGAGCTGCAGGATATGCAGACCTTTGTCGTCTATTCGTTAAGCGGAGAGCGTTCTGTTCGAGAGCTGCTGGAATACGCCCGCCGTAACATTCGGCTGTCGCTACTGGGACTCGATGGCATCGCCGGTATCGAGATCAATGGTGCCCGCGATCCCGCCCTGGCGGTAGAATTTGATACCGATCTGCTGGAGCGATACGACATTGAGCCGCGTGAAGTGCTCAACAGCATTCGCCGGAAACTGGAGTGGCGATCTTCGGGATATATCGAAACCTCTGGCAGGCGCATTAGCATGCTGGTGGAGCCGCAGTTCCAGGACCTGGCGCCCATCCGGCAGTTGCCGCTGCAGGTGCCCGGCAGCCAGCGTATGATCAGGCTGGAAGATGTGGCGGAGGTCGCCATGCAGGACTACCCGGCCAAGACGCTCAAGCGCATCAACGGGAGCCCAGCCCTGAGTATAAACTTTATCAAAGAAAGTGGGGCTGATGCCATCGGGCTGGCCGAGCAGATAAGGGCCGAGATGGACCGTATCACGCAGGTGCTGCCTTCCGACATAACCATCCAGCTAGAGCAGGACGCCACCGAAGAGCTCCGCGCCCAGTTCGGTAACCTGCAGTACCAGGCGTTGGTGAGCCTGCTCGTCGTATTTATCGTTTTACTACTCTTCATCCGACGAATGAGAGCCCCGTTTGTCATCCTGGGCAGCATCCTGTTTTCCCTGCTGATGAGTGTGGCCATCCTCTACTTCATCGGCTACACGCTTAATATCATTACGCTGGCCGGGCTGACCGTCTCCCTCGGCATGATCATCGACAACGCTGTGGTGGTATTCGAGCAGGTTAACCCCGGCCTGCCTGACGATCGCGAAGGGCGCATCAAACACATTCAGCAACAGCTGCCGCGCGCCCTGGTGCCGGTGTTGGGCAGTACCTTCACAACGGTGGGTATCTTTATTCCACTGTTTTTTGCGATGGAAGAACTTCAGCTCTTCCTTGTGCCGTTGGCGGTGGCTCTCTCCTTCACACTGATCTCATCCGTCTTCATCGCCCTTAGCTGGATTCCATATTCATTGATCTGGCTGGTTCCCGGAGACACCAATGGTAAGAATGAGAAGGGAATAAAATCCCGAATAAGCCTGTTTTCCAGCCTGCGCCGCTACCTCCTGCTTCTTTTTTCATGGCGCCACAAGCTGCGGTGGTTGTGCTACGCGGCCTTAATCGCGGCTATCGGCATCCCATTGTTTGCTATTGAACAGCCTGATTGGGAAGAGGACACCGCGTGGCCGGAGTTTACGCAAGCCTATTTTGATAACCGCAATGATATAGACCCGTGGATAGGGGGCATCACCTACCGCTTTTTCAATGACACCTACTTCGGGAGTCCGTGGGGTCGCGACCGCCAGCAGCGTATCAATGTAAGTATTGAGACGCCCCAGGGCACGCCGCTTGAGGAGATCGACAAGATGGCGCGCAATTTTGAGCGGATTGTGAAGCCGTATGAAGAAGCATTTTCCTTTTACGAGACCCGGATTTCGGAGTACTCGGGCGCCCGGCTTGTTTTTTATATCAAGGATGAATACCTGGCACAGCCCGACCCCTACATCTTTTACGCGGAGGCTATGTTCCTGGCGGCGCGAACCGGTAACTCGGCAATTTCCGTCAACGGTCTTGGAGACGGCATGAGCACCGGCTTCGGAAGCAGCTCATCCAGTCACCGCGTGTCCATGACTGGATATTCCTATGATGAGCTACTGCGGCTGGCAGAAGATCTGCGGAGTCGCCTCATGAAGAACCGGCGCGTTGAAGGCGTGGATATCCACGGGACGGGCTGGTACAGCCGAGAGGACCTGTACCAGTATTACCTGGAACTCAATGATGAGGAGCTGGCCCTGCACGGACTTAACCGGCGGGAGGTGCTTTCGGCGATATCCCTGGACGTGAATCCCACCAACACCTTTGGCAAGGTGGAGCTTGCCGGGCAGCAGATGTACCTGATCGGTCGCAACAGGGCACAGCAAAATACTCAGGGGGAGCTGATGCGTGAAAAGCGGGTCACCAATGCCGACAGCACCACCTTTGTACTAGCTGATGTGGCAACCATCGGCCGGGAGAAGAGCCAGTCGATGATCCGGCGCGAGAACCAGTCATATCACCGGACGGTACGTATCGACTTTTTGGGTCCGTACCGACTGGGGGAGCAGTACATTGAGGGTGTGCTGGAAGAAACACCGGTCCCGGTGGGCACTACCATGGAGTTTGGTTCAGGTGGCCTGTTCAGTTACGGAAGCGAAGACCGGACGCAAAACTTATTGCTGCTGTTGGGGCTTACCCTGCTGAGCGTGTGGATGATCGTTTCGGCATTGCTCGAGTCGTGGGCCGACCCGCTGGTGGTGATCCTGGCCGTGCCGCTCAGCCTGCTGGGGATCATGGCGGGCAGCCTGTACCACGACTTGGCGTTTGATCGCGGCGCCATTGCGGGCACCCTGCTCTGCGTAGGCGTAGTGGTCAACAACTCCATCCTGTTGATGCACGAAAAGCAGCTGTACCGCTCGCTGGGTATCCACGGACTCCGCAGCTGGCTCTACGTCTACAAGAACAAGATGCGGGCCGTGCTCATTACCACATTAACTACTATTGGCGGCTTGATTCCTTTAATCGTAATAGGGGGAAGCGATTTCTGGCAGACACTTGCTACGGTTGTGGTCTGGGGGCTCGGCACCAGCACGGTGCTGATTCTACTACTGATGGGCGTTTGGGAAAAGAACAGTTAGCATGGGCTTAGAATTACCTGGTTTTACGTTTGGTGCCAGTAAATCCACCTGCCACAAGTTGCAAACTTGCGGCAGGAGCGGGGGAGATCATCGCGTCGTGGATAAAATACCACTCCTCGCGATGACATAGTTTGGGGGATGGACTTTTTTAAACTGTCATTGCAAGCCTGCGTATTTTGCAGGCGCAGCAATCCCCAAACGGAATCAAGGTTTCCATGAGGGAAGATCCACACTCCCGCAGGGACCCAAACGTTGATTTGGAAATTCACTAAATCAAAGCCACGTACTCCCGCAAGTTTGCAACTTGCGGTTATTATACTACAAAACTATTAAGCAACCATGAGTCGCAATTATAAATTCCACGACCAAGAGAAACCATATTTTGTGACGCTCACCACAGTATTATGGATCGATGTTTTTACCAGGCGTATCTATAAAGATCTGTTTGTGGAAAACATATTATACTGCATAGAAAACAAGGGACTAATCGTCTATTGCTGGTGCCTGATGAGCAATCATGCCCATCTGATTATTGGAACCGGTGACCTCACTATGCAGGGTATATTGAGAGATTTCAAAAAATATACCTCCAAAGCATTGATTAAGAAGATTAAACAAAATGCGGCAGAAAGCAGGAAAAGCTGGATGGAATGGCTATTCCCGCGGGCCGGGCAAAAAAATCCCAATAATAGGGAATATCAATTTTGGCAGCAGCACAACCAGCCCAAAGTCGTTGATTATCACGAGATTATTGAACAAAAGATGGATTATATCCACCGCAATCCTGTCAAAGCCGGGTGGGTTCAGCGGCCGGAAGATTTTCTGTATAGCAGTGCCAGAACGTATGCAGGGCAGGAGGGCATGCTGCCAGTTGAGGTGATTCGCTAGCCCGCAGTCCGCAAGTTTGCAACTTGCGGTTACTTGTACCCAAACCCTTGATACAAAAGCATAAATTCAATTATAAATCTGGAGAAGAAAGCATATGACATTATTCAACACGAAACTATGTAAAGCACTACTAGCAATTAGCTTGGCAGGCATACTGGCCGGTTGCCAGCAGGATCAGCAGCAAACACCGGAAGCACTGCTGGAAAGCCTGCCGCATCTGCATCCTAAGCAGGTGAACCAGTTCCAGCAAGCCGACTCGGTATACTTTGCTCACCTAGGATACAAAACCGTGCCACTGGCTGGTGGAAACGTGCTGCTCTATGACAGGACCAATTCGGGCCTGTGGGAGGTGAGTCCCCGAGGGGAGCTGGTTCAGCATTACACCCGGTCGGGCAAGGGACCGGGAGAGGTGCTGGATATTCGTACCATTTCTAAAACCCGGGAGGGAGAGGTCGTGTTATACGATCAAAAGAATAATAAAATTGTTCATTTTGATGAAACCGGGAAGTATGTTAATGAGAACGTACCTGCATCCTATAAGAAAGGGTTGGTTAGCCAGTTCTATCTCTTGGACGGGATAGAAAATTACCTGGTTCGCTTCAACTCGTTCAGTTTTTTGATGGATAAAACAAAGGAGCCGAAATCGTATTTGGTACCGTACAATGCAACTGATAATACGTATGGGGAGTCACTAACATTGGAGGCACGCACGTATGCCCGCCTCATCATGGACGGACAGGTCAGGGGCGGAACCGAGGTTTCGTTTTCGCCACGCCAGCTGATTGCAAACAATCCTGATGCCGAATCGCTGTACCTGTTCTGGACCGGCTCCAACCAGGTAGCTGAGATTTCGCCTGACTTTGATACACTCCGCACCATACCGGTTGATCTGCCGGCGCAACAGTTGAGCTCCACCGAACGGGACTCTATCAAAGAAGAGCATAGCGATGAACAGTGGGATACGCTTTCAGAGCTGCTGCCCGACCAGAAGGTCCCGGTTGAAAAGATGAAAGTGGATCCCGAAGTCCGCTTTTGGGTAAAGCTGAATTACCGGAGTGATTCTGATTTGTGGCTGATTCTAAACCAGGAAGGAAATCCCCAAAAAGTGGTACACCTGCCGGCAGGCAGCATGCTGACTCACATCTCTGATGATCACCTGGGCGTGCGGCTGGATGATGTCACCTTTGCGCTGTATGAGGCTGTGGAATAGTAGCGAGGGTTCCGTCCTCCCACAAGTTGCAAACTTGCGGAAGGAGTTTAGCCACAATCCTTTTTCCCTGTCATTGCGAGCCTGCGTTTTATTGCAAGCGCGGCAATCCCCTACAGTGATCGATGCTTCAAATCCCCTGTATGATCAGCGCTTCTTACTGCTCCGTCGGTCTGTACCTATAACTAACGCCTCCCATTGCATACTACTCCGCCTCTACGACATATAGGTGTCATCATACGTGACATTACAATGTCATTCTATCTGACACTACAATGTCGTGCTCCATGACACTATAATGTCGGGCTGCCTGAAATTAGTATGTCAGGCAACGTGACACTACTATGTCGCACAGGCTGACATTACAATGTCGGAAACCTTGACACCATAATGTCAGAGACCCTGCCACCGTAATGTCGTACTCCTTGTGCTTATAAGGATCGGAAGGCGGAGCAGTATACTACCGTTAGGTTACTACACCTAGTGGGCCGATGTTACCACGGCGGATGCTCGAGGTGCGCCGCAGGTTTGCTCGTACTTCCACCTCGTATTCCGTTGCCGGGAGGTTGCCCGGTAAGGACACCATAAGCGTACTTGGTTTATTCCGGATGAGTGGTCCGGCCTTCAGTTCCTCTCTATCCGAAACCAGGAATACCCCCTGCTTTTCATCCCCGGGATCGTGTTTTAGGAGAGAGCCGTAGATTTCGACGACCCCGCCGGGTGTCAGCTGGTTGTTTATTGTGCCTGACTCATAGTCTTTGACGTGTACAATGTTCGGTTGGCGCTGGCTGCGCTTCACTTTTTGGCTGGAGATATTGTCGGCTACCTCCTGTAATCTAGACCCCGGACTGCAATTGACGTTTACTTTGTGGCGCCGGGGATCAAAATAGTCATCGGTGCCTTTGAACACACCGCCAATGGAGGTGGAGATCTGCATAATGGAGGTATTCACGCGGTCGCCGTCGGCAATGTACTTGGCTATGGTCCGCTCATATCCCTCTACTACGGCCAGGATGTCCTCCTTGGTAATGCTGTGTCCACCGCCGGCGATCTCCTCGACAATATCCTCGGTGGTGCGGCTTTCCTGCCCCTGCACGACGGCCCGATGGTCTTCATCATCTTCTGTGAGTGGGTTGGGATGCAGTGCATATTTGATGCTCATAGGTTCCTCTCTGTGATTTATTGTGGTTGTTATGTCATAAGTTCTGCTACCTTATAGACCGTTGCGAAAGCAGATCCTTACAAAAAAATATTTTGGGGTTCAAAGAGGGCACTCAGTTTTTATGTGTCATTGCGAGCGTAACAAACGGAGTGGAGCCCGACAATCCCCAAACGTAATCGAGGGGAGATCAACGCGTCGCAGGAAAAACACTGCTCCTCGCGATGACATTTTAATGTCACGGCCCCTTTTACTGTCATTGCGAGCCTGCGTAGTTTGCAGGCGTGGCAATCCACCACATGAGATCAACGCCTAAGAACTCACCACAGATGGCAAGCTATTCCCCGGTAAATTCAGGATACAAATCAGACCATTCCGCATTTATCGATTCGATTAACCCTCTTTCTTCGCTCGGGACCATGATTTAATCTGTTTCTCACGCTTTATAGCATTTTCTACTTGCTCAAAATGTTCATAATACACCAATTTCGTAACCCGGTATCGGCTGGTGAATCCCGGGACTTTTAACGCTTTATGTTGCCCAACCCGATTTATAAGGTTGTTGGTCATTCCGGTATACACTACCGTATCATATTTATTGCTCATTAGGTAGACGTAGTAGTTATGGTTCCAGTTACCCATAGGTTTTGAGCCGAATTCGACTTATTAATTACTCATACATAATTCTCATCTCGAGGATGTGTTTTTGATCTTACTTGCCTCATTCCCATTTGGGGATCGCCGCGTCGCGGAAACCCACCGCTCCTCGCAATGACACATTTTAGGGTTCGGATCCTTTTTTTGTGTCATTACGAGCCTGCGTTTTCTTGCAGGCGCGGCAATCTCCCATGGAGATCACTGCCCATAAGTTGGGAGGGAGTTGTACTCCCGGCCCCTCGCCGATTTATAATGCCCCGCCGATGATTAGTTAGCCCAATAAAAAACGTCCCGCACCAAGAGGCACGGAACGCTTTGGGAAATTCAGAAGTAATAAAAGTTTGGAGGGCGTTTCACTCCCATCCTGTACACCTAACCCCAGCTCCTACTCAGCAGGAGGCACGGCATCATAGACCACAACCTTTTTCCACAGGTCGCTGTAGTTCTCAACAAAATCGAGGTGCGTGGGATGCGTCTGGTATGCCTGCTCGGATTCCAGATCATCAAAGATGAAGGTGATAGAGAAATCGTAGCTGCTGTCAATTACTTCCCGGTCCGTATCTGCCGGAACCCCAACATAGGCATCCTTAATGAGGTCAATTTTAGCGATTTCCTTCAGCCCCTCATGCAATTTCTCATGATCAGCTTCACTGTCCGGGTTATTAAGCCAGAAATAGACGGTATGTACAAAAAAGCCATCCTCATTGCCCGAGCCACTTGACTGTTGTGCCAGTGCGGGAACTGCGAGTGCAAAGAGTAGCGTAAAAATAAGGACCGTATTCATTATCTATTGTTTTGAATTAAAATTCTTGGTTCAAAGTAGGTCTTATATCAAAATATTACCAGCCATAAGCTACACACCACAGCCTTAAATGCAAGCATGATTTGATATTTCGGGATCGGTAGTGAAAGCTTTGATAATAAAAACTGTCCTGAGTCACAAAGATCTCTCACTCGCGTTCGAGATGACTGGTTGAGGGAAGGGGGGGGCTGTTCACAGAGAGCGGCTGTAATCAACACCTCAGCCTCTCCATGTAGTCGTCATTTCGACCGAGAGGGAGAAATCTTCCTCAATGAGGACCGCCCTATAAAATCATGGCAAACACAAAAACATCATCACTACCTATAGGAAAGCGGGAATTAATTCCCACCAAAGGGTAGAGCAGGGTTTCTGCTGTGGGAATAATAATCTCCTAACTATGAAAAGGTGATTCATATTAAGGAAAAATACTTTTTAGTGAGAAGGATTGCTGAAACAACACAGCTGCAGCAAATACCTGCTATTCTCTTCTTGCCAACTGATCAAAAAAATGCTCATATTAAATCCCTCTTAAAACTTGAACTATTATGGAAATATGCTGGACGATATTTGGAAGGAATATGATGTAAAAGCCGATGCGTCACCGGTCCATCTTCTGCTTGGCGATCTGCACGTATGGCTGCAGCAAAAGAACGAAGAGATCTGGATTGCAAACCGGTATAAACAGGAATTATACGGTAGGGTAACGGCCAAAACTGTGCCCCCCGAGGATCTGTCATGGTCACGTTGGGCATACAAAACGCCGGGCGACAAGGTGCAGGTTTTGCCGGTGTTTCCCGACCTGCCGGTAGTGATAAGCTCGGAGTTCCCGCTGACGATAAGTCCGGGGGCAAAAATTCAGATTGTTACCCGTATTCCCATATGGATGCGTACTACGTTCAGTAACTCGAGTTACGTATTGAGAGAAATACCGAGCGTGAAGCTTTCCAAAACGTGGTTTGGCACCCCGCTGGAAGGGGAGCTCTGCTATTGGTCGACCACCAAAGCCCGGCGAAGCCTGGAGGGGGTGGAACCCAGGCCCTACATGGTAAACTGCCCGATATGGATTAGCAACAAAGATTCTGAAGATCTGCATTTCGAAAAGTTTTGCTTTCGCGTGGAAAGGCTGGGCATTCACCGTTTCAATGATGAATTGTGGGCCGGCGAAACCCAGATTGTGCACCACGGGGAGGACTCCAACAGCGATATCACCATGACCGGGAAACTGCCCACCAATTTGGGCAAGGGGGAGCAGCTAACAAAACCCCGGAATCCGGTTCACAGAAGCCTGGCTACGCGCACCTTCAAAAAACTGTTCGACGACACCTTTATCACTGCACGTTAACCCTGTATTAGTACGATGGACTCTACTTCAGTATCCAACTTCGCGATTGAAAACTTAATTACGGATGAATTTTGGACGCTTGCCCTGCGGGTGGCGATGATCCTTGCGATCGGTTTTCCCGTCCTTTTTATGCTACGCGGCTGGGCCCGTTCCTTTTTCACCAAGCGCTATGCCTCTCACTACGGCATGCTGGCGGGAAAGATCGTATTCTATGCCGGGTTGACTATCCTGGTAGTAACGGTGATGGGACAGCTTGGAGTCAGCCTTGCACCACTACTTGGGGCAGCCGGCATCCTTGGGGTAGCACTGGGTTTTGCTTCACAAACCAGCGTTTCAAACATCATAAGCGGGCTGTTCTTGATTGCCGAACAGCCGTTCAAAGTCGATGATATAATCAATGTGGGCACTACTACCGGAATTGTGATGTCCATTGATATGCTGTCGATTAAACTGCGCACGTTTGACAACCAGTTTGTGCGCATTCCCAACGAAACGATTATCAAAACGGAAGTCATAAACCTCACCCGGTTTCCCATCCGTCGTTTTGATGCCCTGGTTTCAGTGGCCTACAAGGAAAACATCGACGAAGTCCGCGAGGTGTTGCTGAAAGTGGCTGAAAAGAATGAATACAGCCTTTCCGAACCGGAGCCACAGGTCATATTCAACGCCTTCGGGGCCTCCTCCATTGACCTGCAGCTTCGCGTATGGGGGCAGTCGAGCGAGTTCCTGTTGCTTAAAAACTCAATTTATGAAGAGGTGAAAGAGCATTTTGATGAGGCAGAAATTGAAATTCCATTCCCCCATGTTTCGCTCTACAAAGGGGAGGCCAGCAGTGCCATCCCGATCGAAATTATTGCGAAAGATCAAAAGAGCAATAACGGTGACACCCCTACTGAGCTGAAAGACTAATAACTTTTTGACTCCCTTTCGAGCCCATACTTTGCATGCTTGGCACACACTCTGAGATCAATGCTTCTTTCCCATTCGGGGATCGCCGCGTCGCGGGTACCCGCCGCTCCTCGCGATGACATAGTTTGGGGTATGGACCTTTTATAACTGTCATTGCGAGCCTGCGCATTTTACAGGTGCGGCAATCTCCAAAAGTGATCAAATGCCTAATAATCCACTACAGATGGTAAGCTATTTCCCGTAATTTATAGGATTTCAATAGACTATTTCGAAACATGTTTGCTAATCATTAGTGTCCGGGGAAATTAAACGTTTAGACAAAAAATGCCGTTTAAGTTTACCACATTTCGTTTTTGGAAAGGAATTTAAAATGAACCTCTTTATAAACGGACTTCCTACCATAAGACCAGTTTCGGCTCATCCGGCCTTGGTAAGGTTGACCGCCCGGAAGGGATCGGAGGGGAGCGTAAAGGAAAAATCTGTGATTTTTTTAGCGGACCGACGAACCCTTCAGGTCAAGTTTACCTGAGCCGGTGAATTTTTTGGTTCGTTTTTTCTTCATTGAAAAAATGAACAATAGGAATGAGAAGCAGGGCAATATCAAAAAGTTTTCCGGACAACAGTGTTTGCTAATCAGATATTGGGAGATTGCCTCCCTCCACTGTCGGGGTCCCGTCGCCGAATCCTTCACAATGACAGTTTATTATATCGAACCCAGGTTTATAGGTTATGGCTGTTTAAAGCTTTTCATTTGAATCATGAATTAACAATCCATCTGAGCAAGCCCAATTAGCACGCTGTAAAATAAGCGAGTCCTGCGCATCGTTGGTATGGGCACTTCAAAATAAAACCAGAGCTGCCGGATATGAATGCCTTTTGCAGAGCAAAATTGTTATGGCTGTTTTCACTTCTATTTGCACTCTCTTCCTGCGGAACCTCTACCGATGGGGAGGAAGTGCGGTATTATGAATTCACCCATCAAGATGAGGAGATCAACTACTCCTTTATTGCTAAAACATCGAATCCGGATGTGATAGCCAACGTGGAAGAAGAGCTGGCAAAGCCGTTTGATGAGCGCTCCATGCATATTAACGGGGATATTGCAAGAGGAAACGATGGGTATAATCAAGGCTGGAGCTGGCACTTCCTACCCGAGCAATGGGATCTTGCCAGCGTATCCACCGAAGTCTGTGACGGTCGCCCCGGCATGGTGGAAGAGGACCTCGACTACTGGGTAGATCAAGTCGGCTACTTTTGTCCATGGAGTTCCCGCGTGCTCCGCGAAGTTGATCCTTAATTAGGCCTTACCCAAAAAATCACCGACACGGGATTTCTTCGCCTGGCTGCTCTGTCACTGCGAGGGATTCAGTGACCATAGGGAGCAATCCCGTTGCAATCTCCTAATTGTAAGAACAAAATCGGGCAGGGAGATCGCTACGTCGACCTCACGATGGGCCCACTACTACCAAAGACGCCTCCTCGCGATGACAGATATGATTATTGTGACCCTTATCTCGAACTGACGTGTGTGCCTTGAAGTAGAGACATGTTGTCCGACTTAAGCAACATGTTCTTTTACATACTGTTGTAGAGATGGTAGTTGGCCTACCGGAGGCGCTGTCAGCCAGTGCCTTCA
>NZ_JAMQKA010000084.1:0-11291 GCF_031569985.1 Aliifodinibius sp. S!AR15-10
TATAGCCGTCTCGCCAAAGGGCGGGACCGATCGATTGTTGGATCGTAAGATCGGCTCCGGTCGTTGAGCTTCTATATGTGTTTGGTGCAGCCCAAAGATGCTGCCAACTATTGTTGAACGATGCCTGTGGCACAACTCCATAAGGATAGGATCAATCACGATTCGCAAAACATTAATTTTTTGCCCTGGAAAAGGTACGGGTGCTTGACATTGGAGGCCATATATAGGTTATACCGCCTCTAAAAGAAAGAAAACACTTAGAGCACATTACCATACTATCTAAGTATGCATGTCAAATCAATTCAAAGTGATGTAAGCACGCCAAAAAGGATGACTCCTGCAGCGATGAGGATAAACGGTGTTCCGGCTGACGAAACTTTATATCCAAGAGATTTTTCCTTGAACGCGTCATCAATATTTTGAAGCCAATTGAGCGTGAGACCAAGATCGAATAAAATCACACCTATAACAAAGAGTGAAGCCGCAACGGTTTCAACCCAGGAAGCAAGAGTTGAAAAGTCAAATGCAATCGTCAAGGCCAAAAGCATACCACCCTGAACCAGCGCTGCTAAATGTGCCGCCATTAGGTATCTTGGTGCTCTTGATGCTTTGTCTCGTGCCTTGGCTACCGGAATACCTAACAGAAAACCGTAGGTTAGAATGCACACACCTGCTAAAATGAGTATTTCTGTTGAATTGAACATCGTAATCCCCCACATCTAAACAGAATTAAAATCTCGATGTAAAAAGTAAGATACCCGAATTCAAACTTCAATAGAGAATAGGCGGTTAACCGGATTGGCAACGCCCGGCTGGCAAGCCGGCTGTCCCCGGGAAGCCAATTCCGGTTCAATCGCCTGGTTACGCGGCCGGTCGCGCCCACAAGCAGCCAACCGCAGGAATTATGGTTGATGTTGATGCTTTCTCGTGCTGTTAAAAAAGCACCAGCGACCGGTCGAGTTAACCGCCGCAACCGTTACGCGCGCACCAAGGGAGCGCCAACGGCGCGACCGGCGCGCGTAACGACATTGTGCTTAACGGGCGCGCGAATTAGCGGTAATTCAATTTCCAGTTTATGAGTTGGCTCTGGAAAATCAAAACGAGCAGGCCCGGGCGAGGCGCGTCCCGTTGAAGCGCCTTGTTAGGGTGCCAATGATCTGCAAAAGCATTGAGTATTCCTTAGCCAATTTTATTGATGAAATTTATAATTACTGATACGATAATTACTACGCCCATAGTAACAAGTATCCACCAGCCATTCTCAACTGCTCCCTCGTACGTACCAAGAGCTTCAAATAACGGACGGCTATCATCTGATTCTCTTTTTATTTTATCATGTCTGCCCCGAAGACCGAGACGAATAAAATAATATCCAACCACTAACCCAAAGAATAGAAAGCCAATACTTTTAAACAGTGGACTCAAATTACTTTCCTTATTTACTATGGCAGCCTAACGACATTGCGCATAAGCTGCACGCGAATTGATGTTGAGTTAGCAACTAACGAAAGACGAGACGTAAAACCAAGAGTGGCAAAGAATTGGCGAGGCGTGTCCGCTTAATGCGCGGGTTAGCTGTTTTTGTGTTTTAAGGTATACGGAAATTCTAAATTATATTTTTGTTGAAAGTATGAATAGGATTTATCGATTATTCTTTCCCTCTTATTATTTAATTTCTTTAATTTGTAATTATTAAAAAGATTCATTTCAGATATTTTTTTAACATAATTCCGTTCTATACTCTCTTTTGAAACCTCTTTTTCAAGGTCTAATATTTTCATATGTAATTTATTTAAATCCTCTTCTTTTGAATTTAACTTGTTTTTTAACTCAATCTTATCATCTGAAGTGCCAAAAGTTTCTATTGCCAATTTAACTAATGAGTCTCCATTTATTAATTGGATATCTGATTTTCTAGCGATTTTTTTAGCACCACTACTAAATTTTCCGGTTGTAACAAAAATACCCGCATCAACTTCATTATATGTTAAGGTACCTAGAAATTGCCTTATTTCAGGTGAACTAACAACGCCTTTATACCTTTTGCACTGTACAATTTTTGTTTTACTATTCTTTTTTAATGTGATATCAATCCCTCCGTCTCCTGTAAATTGTGTTAAATTTGTTTGATAACCTCTTTCGTCAAAAATATCTCTAACATATTCTTCGAACTTTTCAGGTTTTATATTTTGCAGTTTTTTCTTTGTATCTAAATCTAATTTTTGAATCTCATTTTTTATTTCAGTTATCTCATAATGGAGTTCGGTAGCTCTTGAGCTAAGCTCTTCTAAATTTTCTACCTTCAGATTTCTCTACCAAATGGTCTCTATTAATATCGTTATTTTTATATCGTTCATATCTTTCAGAAATATTTTTTTCAGACCGTGTAGGTTTTTCTACCTTTTTCTTTGTTAAATAATAAGTAACTAAACTTACGATGCTCGGCAAGATTATAAATGTAAAAAAGATCATTCCTCCCGATGCATTTCCCATTCCACCTTCTTTTATAGCAGCATATATCATCATTCCAACAACTATAAAAAAAGCAATTTTTGCTCTTCCTTTAGCTTTTTGCACATTCGATTCGAATTTTTTGACTTTTTTATAAATATTTTCACAATCCAATTTTGTATAGTCATGAATACCAACATCTGATAGTTTTTTCTCTCTAGATCGTAAATAAGAATAATCTATTACATCTCTTTTGTAGTCTTCAAAAAACATATCAGTTTGTGTTAATATTTTTTTCAGATTCTATGGAATGATCATAATACTGATGCGCTGAAGCATCTGGATATTGATTAATTTCTTGTAGCGAGAAATTTAAATTTAGTTTTAAAGCTACTTCAAGTTGCCCAAAGTCCTTCATTAGCTGGTCAAAATATAAATCAACAGCTTTTCTAAACTTTTCAGGTTCGTCAAATCTTTTTGCTGTTTCGTCAATAATACTGAGTTCTAAACTCCGATTGATTATTTCAGCTCTGTTTATATATAACTGAAGATGCGTTGCAATTACAAGGTTTGAAAAGTCAAAATCATAAAATTGATCTCTAAGTTTTCTTAGATAGTCAGTCTTGATGAAAGTTGTTGGCTCATCTATTATCATACGACCGGCATTTTTTGATTTTTCTCTTATTCCCTCAACTTGTGAAATAATCATAGGATTAATTTCAGTATGCCAATTTAGTTCAACAATAACTGAATGAAGTAAAGAGCAATACTGGTTTATTTTTTGTTCTTCTTCTCTTTCTAATTTTTTCTTTTCCCTTTGTTTGGCAAAAAGATGAGTTTTTCTGGCAGAATAAAATGCTACAAGAGCTGCAAAAAATGCGCCTAATGATGAACCAATAATTTGTCCTTCATTCCTCGAAAAGAAATCAGCAATAGAATAAAAAAATTCAGACATGTTTAAGCTTTATTTAGAAAAACAGCTAACGGTTGCGGCGGTTAACCGGATTGGCAACGCCCGGCCGGCTGGCAAGCCGGCTGTCCCCGGGAAGCCAATTCCGGTTCAATCGCCTGGTTACGCGGCCGGTCGGGCCCGACAAGCAACGGGCTGTCGGAGGGCCCGAACAGTTGGTGCTTTATCGAGATGATAAAGGAGCACCAGCGACCGGTCGAGTTAACCGCCGCAACCGTTACGCGCGCACCAAGGGAGCGCCAACGGCGCGACCGGCGCGCGTAACGACATTGCGCATAAGCTGCGTGCAGGCCAACGTTGATTTTAAATCAAAATGTACTACAGAAATTGAGAAACTAAAAATCGGCAGGAAAGGGCGAGGCACGTCCGCTTAATGCGCGGGTTATACCAAAATTTACTTTGAAATAAAAAGTTTAACCCACTTATCGAAATCAGGCAGCATGGTCGGAATAACCGTGTAACGAGCATCTACATCTGAAGCTTTAATCATTTTTTTGTCTTCTGAGCTATTTAAATAAGCAGCCTGATTTGTGGCTGGTAAATCAGGAATCGTTTGGATTATTTCATTTGAATCTACCGCCGTTGTTGAAGCTCGTGGAATTACTACAATAAACCGGAAGGAATCAATACAAACCATGAATGTTTCAACATCATCTCGCTCAAAACCAGGAATTTGCATAGGGCCAGCCGTCATTAAATTGGGAGCTAGTTCATTATTGTTATGTACATAAGGGATAATTAATTGAAGAAATACGAAATATTCAGATGGTTTTGAATTTCCAGATAGGATATACTGACTGTAGTTGCCTAGTAGCTTCTTAAATTTGGTTTCGGCGTTTCCAGATCTAGCGTTATTGTAAAGTGTTTTGAGTAACCATCTACTTAGTAATGAAAAATCGTACTCGAAACTAATTTCATCATTTGGGCGAATAATTTTTTTTATATGGAGATCGTATAGTCGACAGAAATAGTCATCCAATTCTGAAAGATTTTCACTATTACATTTCTCGCAGACATCTTTTATTTGTAAAGCATTTGGTCCTATGAATTTATCAGGGACAGCGTTACTTGAATACCTCCTATTTCCTTGTCTTTTTTCTAAAAGACATGAAGACCAAACATGTTCTTTTGAAAGAAGTTTTTTATTCCCACAAAATGCACACTCTCTCATATTCGACTATTTAATTTTGGTATAACGACATTGCGCATAACCGGCAGGCGCTGGAATATCGAATTAGTTTTAAAACGAAAGATTAACTAATAAATGGAAGGGAGGCAAGGAGATGGCGAGGCCTGTCCGCGTTAATGCGCGGGTTATACCGCATTTAATTTAAAAAACAGGAGAAGAATTTATATTTGATTGTACCACATCTTTATCAATACCATATTTTTCTAAAACATCTTGAACCAAATCTACAAGCCAATTTGGAGCAAATGGTGCAACAAAAATTTTATTAATTAAAATATCGAGATCTATTTTCACATAGACACCATTTTCAAATGGTGGATCATCCTCATATACATTTCCACCTTCGGGAAATTTTATAATCAATGCTCTAATCTCTTTTTCGTCTTTAAAACTTTTCCTTTTATGGACATACGGAGAAAGCAGGTTAGCTGATTTGATATAGTCGTTCTGATAGTCGATATACTTTACTTTACCAAGAAAAATGTCATGTTCAGATTCTTGATCTAAACATTCTTTAAGATCTTGAAAGCTAGTTTGAACAGCAATGCCTTCATTACTTTTTAGATAGGACTTCCACATTGCAGCTGATTCATGGTCATTTTGATGCCAACAATTGATTGCAGTAAAGGTTAGCATCGTTTTTTGCATACGACTTATATTATCAGATAAGTTTTTATCTGAATTCTCTGTTTCAAATCTTTTTTTAAAATGTTCCTTTCTACCTTCAACATTTTTCTTCGGCCATGAACCTTCAAATGGATCATCAAATTTATCTGCTCTTGCGAAAAAAAGTGCCTCCTTGGAGATTAGAGATACAAGCTTTGTGAAATCCATGTATCTCCACAACTTAGCTTTCTGATTTTGCGGAAAATCAAAAACCTCATGTTTTTAATCATAGGGGCTGAATATTTTTAAATGCTGGTATAACGACATTGCGCATAAGGTGCAGGCGCCTGAGTGTCGAATTAATTATAAAATGAAAGGTTAACTAATTAACGGGAGCGTGGCAAGTGAGGGCGAGGCCTGTCCCCTTAATGCGCGGGTTATAGGGCCATTTGAATTCTATTGCTAAAAGTAAATAATTTCATTCTCTCGTGAATTTTAAAAGTTTGGTAAAGTTTTCCAATTATAGATTCTTGAAATAAGATCGATAATCTCACGTCTGCTTTGATCACTTGCCAACGAAATTAGATTATCGTCCCGGCTGCTATTGGTCAATACGACTATACCGTATCCTTTTTCAACGTGCGCTGCCATTGTGCTCAAAAAGCCAACATTTGCACCACCGTGTCCAAAAAAATCACCGTTAAGCATAAAACCTAGACCGTACTTTTCAGACTCGGGAAAAATGAGCTTTTTTGCACTCTCCTGATCGAGCAGTCTCGCGGATTTTCCTTGCAATGCACGTTGTATTTCACTTAAAAAAGTTGCTAAATCACCAGCGGTACTTTTTAAACCAGCTGCCGCGAGCCCAGCGAACTGCATTCTCTTTATTTTAATTAACGTTCCCTTGTAATGACCACTGGCGACAGATTCATAGTAGTTTTCCAATGAATCCTGTCGGAATGTGCTGTTGTTCATTCCAATAATATCAAACAGCTTGTTTTTCAGCGCAGTCTGGAATGACTTCTCCGTAACATCTGCAAGAAGTTGTTGAAGAATGTAATATCCCCCTCCGGAATACATAAATGACTGGCCCGGCGTTTGGATAACTTCTACCTTGGGATTCTCAGCAGGTGGGATTCCGTTCAAAACATGTAGCAGTGTGGGTAACGTATCCTGAGCGATATAACCCCTGTAGCCATCAACATTAATACCTCCCCGATGGCTGAGCAGATGCCGGACTGTTACGTTTACAGAATCGGTAAACTGGTTTTCCTTAATTTGCCATGACGTTAACAGATCATTTGCTTCAGTATCTATCGAAATTTCTTTTGCATGTAATACTCTAATAATTGCCACTGCAGAAACGGGTTTACTGATAGAGGCAACATCAAACAAGGTGTTTTTTGAAACCGGAACCGGATTCTCTGCATCGGTAATACCATATCCCTTTGCCCAAAGAACGTGAAAATCTTGAATCACGGCTACACTGGCTCCCTTTACATTATAACGATCCAGGATATAATTGATCCCTTCATCAATTTGAGCAGGTGTCTTCAAGGAGTTGAGATAGTTTTGGTGTCTCCAATCTTGGATCTCGCGGTAAGCTATAAAGACAGCCAGTATTGAGAATAAAATAACAAGGATGGCTAATACTGCTTTTTTCATATACTCAATGTAGCATTGATCGCATAAATTTGATAGAAACTAGCATGGAATTAAAATTAAAGATGCCAAGGCCCTATAACGGTTGCGGCGGTTAACCGGATTGGCAACGCCCGGCCGGCTGGCAAGCCGGCTGTCCCCGGGAAGCCAATTCCGGTTCAATCGCCTGGTTACGCGGCCGGTCGGGCCCGACAAGCAACGGGCTGTCGGAGGGCCCGAACAGTTGGTGCTTTATCGAGATGATAAAGGAGCACCAGCGACCGGTCGAGTTAACCGCCGCAACCGTTACGCGCGCACCAAGGGAGCGCCAACGGCGCGACCGGCGCGCGTAACGACATTGCGCATAAGCTGCAGGCGCCTACCTGTTGTAATTGTTTAAAAGAAAGAGTAACTATAAAAAGAGAGGTTGGCAAGGAATAGGGGAGGCCTGTCCGCTTAATGCGCTGGTTATGGGGCGTTTTATTTTAAGTTTAAAGGTAGCAATCAATATCCTTTCAGTTATCAATGTTTTCCCAAACCATTGCTACTTTTCCTTTAGTACGCATCTTTTCAATATAGCTGATGGCTTCAGGTATTTCTTTATAAGAATAAGTCTTCTCAATATGAACGTTAATTTTCCCCTCCTTGATCAAAGTTGCCAATGTCTCTAAATCAGTGGTGTTTGCTTCGGCGGTAAACTGAGCCAAAGGGAAGTTGCTGAAAGCATTTTTTAAAAGTACCGAAATCATGTTACCCATTGTTGTGAAGCCTACCATAACCCCTCGCTGTCCCATGCGTGTGTAGTCGTTACGGGTAAGATTTCCATGGGTATCAATAACGAGGTCGTATTTCCCATCATGTTGATGAATATTTTGTTTGTCATAGGCAATGACTTGGTCTGCACCTAGCGTTTTTACAAAATCAACTTTTTTACTTGAACAGACACCCGTTACTTCCGCTCCATAGGCCTTCGCAATTTGAACGGCAAAATGACCGACACCTCCTGATGAACCGTTAATCAAAACGGATTCTCTTTCTTTGAGTTTCCCATGAGTGGCGAGCGCTTGTAAGGCGGTCACGCCGGCTATGGGCACGGATGCCATTTCAGGAAAAGTTATTCCTTGCGGCATGAGGCCACAAACATTTGCTGGCACACAGGTATATTCAGCAAAAGCACCTCCTGTGAGTGTTTCTCCAAATACCCGGTCTCCAATACTAAAGTGCTCTACGTTATTTCCGACTTCTTCTACAATGCCGGCAAAGTCGGCTCCTAGGATTTTTTCTTTTGGCCTGAACAGCCCGAAAGAGAATCGTGCAAAAAAAGGTTTCCCCCGAAGAATATGCCAATCTGCAGGATTTACTGAATTAGCAGCAACTTTTACCAAAATATGGTTATCCTTCAAATCAGGTTTTTCAACCTCTTCTAATTGAAGAATTTCTGGTCCTCCATATTTAGATTTCGTAAAAGCTTTCATTTTAACTTTTTCCTGGTTGAAGGATTAGAGTATGTCTTTGGAATGTAATGTAAGCCCTATAACGACCTTGCGCTTAAGCGGCGTGGTTTAAGTTGAAGAACTAAATTAATAATACAAGGCGAAAACACAAGCAAAAGGGAGCGACCGGAAAAAGCAAACACCGTGACCATTTAACGAGGCCAGCAGGAAAACCAGAGGAGAGACCGGCTGTTGCCGCCACCTTGTTGAAAAGCACCACCCCAAAACCGCCCCCAAAGAGCGACCAATACTGGAGGAGCCCCGGCGAGTCACGTCCGCTTGAAGCGCTGGTTATGCTGGGGCAAAAAAATGGGGAGCCAGCACCGCCCGCGATAGAAGCAGGGAAAACCAGAAGTTGGCAGCCAGCGGGATGGCCGCGGCGGCCGAGACAAAACGGAAGAAGGGCTTTGGGGAAACGGCAGGAAGCACCGGGAAAGGTAGGCCAACAGCAGGAACGCGAGGTGGCCGGGGAAGGCAGGGACGCGAGCCCCAAAAGGGGCACTGGTGCCACCCCGGAACTTGAAAAAAAGCAGACCACAAACCCGGCCCGAAAATGGGAAGCTGTTACTTGCTAAAAGAGAAGCAAAAAACCGACCTCAAACCCAGGACAAACCGGGAAGGCCGACCGCGCAGGATAACGACCTTGCGCTTAAGGTGCAGGCGGGCCAACGTGAATTATTTTGTAGTGTAATTTTAGGTATAAAATTTTAGCCGAGCAACCAACGGCGAGGCCTGTCACCCTTGAAGCGCTGGTTATATGGCACGACCAGCTAAATACCAAGCTTAACTAGTAATACAATTATACCCATTATGAAAAGTAAGCCTACCCAAATATTTGATACCCCTAGAAAAAATTGTTCATGGAATTCATCACTTTCATCTCCTGAATAAATTGTGCCAAATGAAATATATTTTTCACCCTTGATCCAATTTTTTACTGTATAAAAAATCCACTTTATGGAAGCACCGATAAACTCAAAAAAAATGCTTCCAATTATCGAGTCCATTGTTTATTTCTTTTTAAAAGTTCCCGTGCCATATAACGACATGGCGCATAAGCTGCACGCGAATGAATGTTGAGTTGATAAATAATGAACGAAGAGCTAAAAAGCCAGAAAGTGGCAAGTGGGGGCGAGGCGTGTCCGCTTAATGCGCGGGTTAGGTAAAATTTACTTTGGGGTACACTCGTTTTCTGGATCAAAATGAGCTTCCATTAGATCCGTAATTAGGAGAGGAACGAATTTTTCATATGCTCCTTGTGTAACTGAACCAAGCTTTGAGTTACAAGTTATGATAACTTTGCAATTTGTTTGAACTCGGAAAGGTTGCCTTGATATAGTATTTTGGATTCCTTCAGATATTTTATCAGGAAGATTGTCTAAAAGATCTTTAAATATTTCTTGCCCAAAATCAAAACTGACCAGAAGTTCGCTTCCATCTGGCTCACCATGAGCTGCAGTTGCTGTATATAAATCATCTTCAACTTTACAAATATCTTGCAAAAAGTATTGAACAAAAATAAAATCTTGGTTTTCATTAAATCCAGCTTTTTTAGCTCTTATACCAAAATCCTCCCAAAAATCTCTTTTTTCTGGCATTTCTAAATATTCTGGATGCAAATACTCATTAAATATTGTAGGATTATTTTTGTTTGCCTCAATATCAATGACTGCTACAGGATCAATTTCTTTAACATGATATATAACCAGTTGCTTTCCATTACATAAACCATAATGATCACATCGAATTTCCGGATGAATTGAATAACTAAATGCTTGCTCCGTGTGTGGAGAATTAACTAATTCTTCACTTGGAGATTTGGCATCTAAGACAAATATAGGTTCTCCTTCAAAGTAAAGCAGGTAATCAGGAATTATATTAATTTTTCTTTCTTGAGAGCCTATATGAACATATTGATGAGTTATGGATTTACTTCTAACTATCTTCATATTTCCTGTAGCTTCATAACCAACACTTTTTAAAATAGGTGTAATTATTTCTTCTCGAACTGCATCTTCTTTGAAATTTGCATCTTCAAGAATTGCGAAATCAAAATCTTCTAACATGTTTAATAATTGAAGTTTTTGAAATATGATTTTAGCAACGCATTTAATTTTACCTAACGACATTGCGCATAACCTGCGCACGGATTACTGTTAATTTTGCAACTAACGAAAGAAGAGACGTAAAACCAAAAGCGGCAAAGAATTGGCGAGGTGCGTCCGCGTTAATGCGCGGGTTATACCTTTTTAGTAACTAGTTAATGAGTAAATAGAATCTTTTGCTACATCATATTTTACGATATATGAATAAGGTCCTCCATCGTTGACAATGATTGGTTCCTTCTTCCAATCAACTTCTGGAGGTGTTCCTTCATCAAAGTTGCCAATATTGACCCACAGTTTCTTTTGACCAGAAGTGTCAACAAACCCAATCACTTGTTTTTCCATTGGCTTTATTGTTTTCCATAAGATAGGCGTCAAATTATTCAGTTCTGCTAGAGAATCTGTCTTCGCTTTTTCCCAATACTTAATAAAGGCGTTATTGAACGAAAAAACTATTTCCCTGTTTGGTATCCATCCTATGTTATGAGGCTCACCCACGAAATCTAGAACGGACATTGTATCATCGGGTGATTTAAAAACAACTTGGTGATTGGGTTTAAAAATAATTCCGTGAAGCTTATGCGTGTTGATGTAAGTAGTTGTTTCATTGTCAACGAAATCTCTTTTTTCATTCTTGGAATTACAAGAAATGAAAATTGCACAAATAATTAGGAAAGTGAATAGCGATTTCATGACTGAAATTTAAAAAGGTATAACGGTTGCGGCGGTTAACCGGATTGGCAACGCCCGGCCGGCTGGCAAGCCGGCTGTCCCCGGGAAGCCAATTCCGGTTCAATCGCCTGGTTACGCGGCCGGTCGGGCCCGACAAGCAACGG
>NZ_JAMQKA010000085.1:0-9734 GCF_031569985.1 Aliifodinibius sp. S!AR15-10
GCTGACGCTGGTCGGGAGTTAGTTCTATCGTTGGGGCAACATTCATGAGCGTTTAATTGAGGGTTGGAGGGAATATACGATGTCCCCAGCTAATAATTACTATAATTTTTGAAATTAAGTACTAGTGTCCGGTTAAGGACTTTTTTATTTCTTGTAAGTCATTGTGTATCAATGGAATAAGTATAGTCAAAATTTTTATCGATTTGAATTTGTAGCTTGCCAGTATTTTCGCAGTTCAAATTTCTAATAATAGAAGTTATCATGAACACTGGCCGGCTCATTTTTTCCCAACTCATGGACGTTATTCCCAAATATCAATTTCGAAAAATAGTTGACCGCCACAAAGGCGATTTTCGGGTACGCAAATTTACTTGCTGGAACCAACTGCTCTGTTTGTGTTTTGGTCAACTCACCTTCCGGGGAAAGCCTGAGGGACATTACTTCCACCCTCAATGCTCTTGGCTCCCAGCGTTATCACATGGGCATCCGAACTGAGGTACCCCTTAGCACATTCGCCGATGCGAACGCCAGCCACCCTTGGCAAATCTATCACCAGCTGGCTATGCTGCTTATCGACCAGGCTCGGCAACTCTACCATGAAGACTCCGATCTGGAGGAGGTGGCTGAGTCGGTGTATGCCCTGGACTCGACGACTATCGATCTTTGCCTGTCGCTGTTCCCCTGGGCTAAATTTCGATCCCGTAAGGCCGCCATCAAATTGCACACAGTAATGGATCTGGAGGGAGCTATCCCCACTTTTATCCATATTTCCGACGGCCGGCTGCACGATGTTAATGTCTTGGACATGATCCCGATTATGGCCGACAGCATTTACATCATGGATCGCGGTTACCTGGATTTCGAGCGGCTCTATAGCCTGCATGAGGCTAGTGGCCGGTTTGTGATCCGGGCCCGGAAGAACCTGCAATTCTATCGCAAATCCTCGACTCCGGTCGACCGCCAGGCCGGGCTTCGGTGCGATCAAACGATCCGCCTGACCGGTCCCATCTCCAAGCTCCGCTACCCACAGGAATTGCGGCGGGTTCACTTAATTGACAACCAGCACGGCCAGGACATCGTCCTACTCTCCAACATCACCAGTTGCTCAACCGAGCAAATTACTGATTATTACAAGCAACAGATCGAATTGTTCTTCAAATGGATCAAACAACACCTGCGCATCAAGCCTTTTATGGGCAGAGCGTAAATGCCGTTAAGACCCAAATTTGGACGGCGATCTGCACCTACTTAATCATTATAATATTGCAAAAATCCAATCATTTTAGTGTTAAATTACACACGATGATGCAAGTTTTAAGCGTCGCCATATTACAGCGTATGCCCGTTAAAGAGCTATTTTCCGAAGAATCACTCACGAAATATGCCCCCCGATCCCGTAAACAGTTGGGGCTCTTCGACTTTTAACCGGACACTAGTGATACTGAAATTATAATTGCTAATTATTTGGATGTAACAACTTAACCTCATCATTCGGATTTGTCTGAATACTGAGGATACTATTTTCCCATTTACTTTCTACTTCCTGGAATGATTCGGAGTCTGAATTCATTTTCATCACTTTAACTGCTTGGGAGTCAAAAGGGTTGGCTACCTGTAACAGTCCACCTTTTTCTGAACGAATATGGATGTCAGAAACCTTTCCCTTCTCCATCTCAGCGGAAACAAGAAACGCGCCTTGGGCCCGGAGTTGATCGAACCCTACATCCTCCCAATCTCCAGGGATAGCCGGGAAAATCTCAATAACCCCGGTATTGCTTTGCAGCAGCATTTCCTGAAGACCGGCGGCAAAAGCAAAATTCCCTTCAAGGGTAAATGGACGATAGGTTAAGTTGGAATACTGGCCGCCTTTCTGATCACCATTCACATGGAAGCTGTTTGAGGAAACAAAGTTTGAGGCAAAGATGCGGAGAGCTTCGGCCGCCTTCCCGCCATTTCCAGCACGAGCATACAGGTTGGCCTGCCAGCTGAATGAGTAGCCGACCCAGTTGTCGGACCCGATCTGCGCCAGATGCTCCAACGATTTCTCAATAAGCTGCTCCTCCTGCTCCCCGTGTGCCGGATCCAGCAGGCCCAGGGGATGAATCGAAATAAGATGTGAGAAATGGCGATGGGAGTACTCAAGCGGCTCACCCGGGGCTACAAGAAGGCCTGTTTCGTCATTAGTAGCGAGATCCGGTAGTTCACTTCTCCGCATCTGCCAACGCTCCCGCTCCTTCCTTTTGCCGAGTTCCCCGGCCAGTTCGGCGGCCATCCCGAAGGCGTTCTTCATCAGGGCCAGGTCGTAATTGGTCAATTCGTCGAACCACGCATCGATACTGTTATCATGCATCTCGGGACTGGAACTGAGCTGCAGCGTACGCACCCCATCTTCCATATGGGTGACATCCTCAAGGTACACGGCAACCTCATGCAGGTATGGGTAGGCCTGCTCCTTTAAAAACTGTTCATCCTGTCCGTAGGTCCACTGCCAGTAAAAGTGCTGGCCAAGCCAGGCCGAGGTGGTGGGCGACATGGCATACTGAATCCACCCGCCCATGGGTTGGCCGGTAAGGGTGGAAACGCCCGGCACGTTCAGCCCGTCGGACTCAAAATACCAACGCGTATACTCCCTGCTCTCCTCGCGAATACTCCACAACCAGTCGGTATAAGAGCGAGTCAGCTCCAAGTGATTGCCGCTGTATCCCGGCCAGTAACTGAGCTGCGTATTCAGGTCGTGGTGATAATCTCCTTTCCAGGGCGGCAGGCTGCCGTTGTCAGCCGTCCATACGGCCTGCAGGCTGATGGGCGGGGCACCCGGTCGCGCCGCAGATCCGAACTTGTACATTTCACGCTCCCACTGTTTCTGCAGCAGCGTATCCGGCACCTGCAGGTCTGACCGGGCCCAATACTGGTTCCACCATTTCATATGGCTGGCTTTGGAACTTTCATACCCCTCAGACAACGCCTGCAAAGCTATATCTTCAGCTCTTTCTACTTGCAAATCATTGGAATATTTGGAAGTTATGCTCCAAACACCTTCACAAGTATTCCCGTCATTTTCCCAGCTTACAATGACCTGATAACTCATATCGTGGCCGGGCTGAGTGTAGGTTATTGTATTTCCCTCTTCTACAACGGAGCCCTGTTCGTAGCTCAGATCAGCCAACCGGTGGCTCTGTTGCTGGCCGGCCTCCGCATTGGGGCCGTCGTGCTCTGTGAAATACTCGGGAACCTCGAGGGATGGCTTAAAGTCTTCCGGCACTCCTTTGAAACGGAACCATCCTACAGGTTGCTCAGCATGCACAAATGTCTGGAGTACCGGCCCTTGTTCCCACGCCACCTCGGTAATGGCCGGTTTTACCCTTAATTGTGCCTGTTTGGCGGGTCCCCACTTCTCGGTATCAAACTCGAGGGCGGCAGCCTGAATTTTCGTGGGATAGGGATATTGGTTGTACGGAGCATCGCCGAGCTGTTGTACTGGCTCGTAATCGTTACGCTTCACCTGCTGGTCCACCCAGTCAAACGTTATTTCTTTGAGTTCCTTGACTTCGCGTAGATCCCAAAGATCAGCTCGATCCAGGGAAAACCGGAGGCGGTCCTCGTCTTTCCACACCAATGCACCGACCATCCCATTGCCCATTGGTAGTGCCTCATCCCAGCGCGTAGGCAGCTCTGAAAAGTGAAAATCTCCGGCCGAAGATTGAGGGGGCTTTTCGCTAGTACAGGAGATGGAAAGTACCAAGCACCCAAACAGGAGCAACAAAATAAATGAGCGTGGATAACCTGACCTGGAATCAGCGAATAAGAATCGGTTTACAATATTCATAGACATGTTGTTTCAAATATTTAGTTTTTCAGTGCTCTGATTTCATAGCTTCCCCCGGGAAGCACAAATTTTATGTGAGATTCGTCACCATCACGGTGAGGGCTGGCGTTTTTACTAACGTACACCCCATTCTCCCAGATCAAGGGTGCCATTCATTGTAATCCTGGCCCATCCTTTGTCTGGAATTCCAATGACGGTTTGAACCGTGTCCGGGAATCTTTCAGTTCAAACTGATCGCTTCTATTTACAAATAAGCTTGCTATGGGAACAGCTACCGATAACATTCGAGTATTTTACCCTCCCTCCGCCATATCCTTCCTAACCACAGCGACATTGCCTTCATAAGTTCACTTGTTATTGGTTGTTAATTGATTACTTTTTACCATCAAGTGATGGATGTTGATTAAATCAATTCTATATGCCAGACTTTATTGAAGTTCATATCCGGTTATTACTTCCCGCTAGCCCCCCAATTCCAGTTTGTCCCCCAAATATGGGTTATCTAGAGAAATGGAAGAACAAGTCAGGGATAACTATCATAAGAGACTATTCGTAATATTTTCAAACAACTATTTTTCGATCTAGAGTTATCAACATTAAAATTGATCATCTACTTGCAATTCGATTGAAGTATATTTACCAGGGAATAAACTTATTTCTAAGGTACCGTTGTCAATCTGCTCAACATTTGCTCCGGTTACTGTATAGTGAGTTATACCGTTTCGGTATCTGAGTCTAATATCTTGTTCGATATCAGATGTAAGCTCTACCTTAACTACGTTTTGTTCCAAATCCCAACTCAGGTTATTAATTTTCACTTGTGTTCGGGTGAGTAACCCTTCCACAGTGCCACTTTTGAGTTGTCTAGGCAATGCAGGCAAAAGCTCAATTTCTCCAAGTTTTGAGTACACCAATACTTCGGCCATCAATCCAGGAAAAGCAGAAATAGCATCGGTATTGTAGGTAATACCCGGATTGTGATTTGTAACCAGACTTCGATTAAAATAATTACCCGTTAAAAACTGAAGGAGTTTTTCCTGTATAAACTCATCCATTTTTAACCGACTGGCTGCCAGTGATTTAACAATAATACCATGAGCTGAAAGGTCCCCATCTCCTCTCATTTCCAACGCTTTTTTTGTAGCATTGAACAATTGAGGATGTTTTTCGGGACTAAACTCATGGGCTGGCCAAACCGGGTACATATGCGCAGCATGCCGGTGCTGATAATTATCGTTTAATCCTGGTTCTGCCCATTCTTTCAGTGCTCCATCGTTATTAACCAGGTAGGGTGGAAATTTATCAAGCATCGACTGCCACTTGTCAACCTTCCGGGCACTCAAATCCAGCTCCTTATATACAAAAATAATGTTTTCCAGTGCTTGTTTTGCGGCTGCAATATCAATAGTGGCGTTTACGACGCCTGATGTTGCAACATTTGCTGGGCTATTTTCAGGTGAAAATGACGGAGCAAAAATATAATCTCCTTTCGAGTCAGTTTTTGTCAAAAAATCTTCATAGAACATTGCGACCTTCTCCATCATTGGCAGAAGCCGTTCCCTCAGGAATTTTTCATCTCCAGTTGTTTGATAATATTCATACGCCGGGTAGATTAACCATTGGGCCCCGGAGGTCCAGAAATGCCCGGGAAAGCTATTGCTAAAGTGGGTATGCAAGTTTCTTCGCCCGGAGGTTCGGGTACCGGAAAGGTAGCCACGCATTCCATACAGCTTTTCAGCGTTGGTTTCCCAGTCAGGGGCTATCCGTTCAATGAGATTCATATAACTGTCCAGCGCTTCCGGCATATTCAACATATTAACCGGGGCTACCTGCAAGTTTACGTTGGTGTCCAAAGTAAAATCGCCACTCCACTTAGGTCTCCAGCTACCGGTCCATAGCCCAACCAGGTTGGGAGGATTATCACCGTTAGAGGTTATCAAAACATATTTTCCCATATCAAAAAGGGATTCGATAAAACCGGGAAGCAAAGAATCAGGATTGGCTTCCTGTAAACTAAATAAGGCCTCCGTTGAAAGATGATTATTGGTAGATTGGCCTATCCGCAAGTCAGTACGCTTAAATATTTCTCTGTGACTATCTGCATGTGGCTTGAGTAATTCTTCATACGATGCGGGATATGATTCCAAGCTCTGTTTGATACCATCCAGTTGAGAATGATCAAAATTGTTCAAGTAACGGACCTGGCTAATCAGGATGACTTCTTCAGCATTTTTTACCTGCACCTTTCCGCCCCTTACCAATTTAGATCCCCTTTTGGCAATAACGCGTGTAGCCCCTTCATATCCCCGGTTTACCAAGGCATATCCCGCACGGAATGTAAGCCAGTCACGAGTCTGCTTAATCTGGGGCTCATGAATCAATAATGTATCACTGTCAGTAATATTTGAGGTCCACTCTTCGGGGTCCCCCTTTTGGTGATGAAGGTTTAACGACAGCTCAACCGGATTTCCCGACAGGTTTTCGATCTTCTGAACAATGATATCATCGGTACGGGAAATGAATAGTCTCCGGCGCCACTGGCCATCCTCATCCTCCCAGCTAACGGTCACCTCTCCCGTCTCAAAGTTCACGCTACGTTTGTAGTTACCGATGGGACCCGCTTTGGGCTGCGATATCTCCAAGGCATAAGCAGGGTGGTAGGGATCGGTCCACAATAAGCCGGGATACCCCTCCTTTTTGGCCATATCCAACGAATAAGAAACGGCCTCCCTATACTTCCCATCGATAAGTAAATCTCGTGTTTCATCAAAGTATGGACTTATATCGGGTGGTACGACATCTTCACTTCCAATGTACTCATACAAAAATTCATGGTTGAATATCACTTTTTCTTGGTAAGGATCCCCAAATACCATGACGCCCATGGTACCATTCCCGGTCACCAGGGCGTCTTGCCATTTTTCCGCCGGCTTTTCACTCCAAATACCCGCATCCGGACTCTGCGCATATAAAAAATTAGCCAGGGATAAACTTGAAATGAGTACAATTAGTAAATGCTTGTTCATGTGGTCGTTTTTTTGTTACACTGTAATTTGATATAGCTTTTACATACGATTTAGCTAGGTAGATATAATGTTCATGCTTAACACTCTGAAATGCCGTCCTAAAGCGCAGGTATATCACTCTGAAATTTCAACCTCAATCATAACCGGTAGGTGATCAGAGGGATATTTCTGGTTATAACTGTCTGTTAAAACACCATATTTCTGCACGTTAACCTTAGTGTTTACAAATATGTAATCTATTCTGCTTTTCAGCTGGGCATTGTAGTCAAATCCACTAAAAGTGCCCTCCGGTCCATAGGGAGGGTACCTGCTAGCTTTCTTGCTATCCCTTAGCAGCTTACCTGAAGTTATTTCCTTATATGCTTTACTATTTGGGATAAAGTTAAAATCGCCCGTCACAATGACGGCTGTACCACCTGCAATTTCTTTAATTTTTTCTTTCAAAAGTTTAGCACTTTCCAGTCGTGCCACCCTTCCTTTACTGTCAAAGTGGGTGTTAAACAGAAAAAATTTGGTTCCATTTTGTTTGTCTTCCAATAGGCCCCAGGTACATATTCTGGTATATCCAGCGTCCCAAGACTTACTTGGTTTTTGAGGAGTATTGGATAGCCAAAACGTGTCGTATTTCACAAGTGTAAACCGCTTAGAATTATAAAAGATGGGATTATACTCCCCCTCCTGCTCTCCATCTTCACGGCCTACTCCTACCCATTTATAACCAGGTAAATTGTCGGCGAAATATTCCACCTGGTGTTGCAGGGCCTCCTGAAGCCCTACAACATCCGGGTGGTGAAAGTTCAGCAGACCAATTTGTACGTCCTTGCGGTTTTCCCAGTGATTGGCTGTTAATTGGGGAGCATCATATACAGAACCATCATACCTGATATTATATGTCATAGCTTTTACACTAGTTTGGGCAAAAGCCGTATTCAGCATTAAACATAGAAAGATATTAGGTATGAGTAGGTTCATTAATAATTTCATGAGCTGTCACTTAGTAATCGGTATTTTGTTCTAACGTGCCATTACGTCCGGTTGTCCTGAATTTTGAACAACCTGAACACCAGGGGCACGCCCCTGCAGCATTGAAGCCGTATTCGTTACAGGACGCTTGACAATTTCATCACCGCCTACTGATGAAACAGATCCCGTCAAATTCGCTTTTTCTTGGGTACCATAACCTACCACAACCAGCTCTTCTCCACTAATTGCTTGCGACTGCAACGCAATATCTATACTGGACCTTCCATTGATAGGAACGCTTTGTGTTTGATAGCCGATAAAAGAAAAGACCAACGTGTCTTGCAACGATGGTACATTTAGGCTATAATTTCCTTCGGAATCGGTTGATGTACCCGACGCTGTACCTTGGACCAACACATTCACACCCGGTAGGCTTTCTCCACTTGCTGCATCCGTTACGGTACCGCTTACGGTCTCTACCGAAGCGGGGTGTTCTGGTGCTACCTTTTTGTTATCAGCAGCAGTGAACCGATCGTGTTTAAATTTGTGCGCATTATCCATCTACTGGGCGTTTGCCGCCATTGGCATAACTGCCGCCAGGATCACTATCAGTATCCCTTTCTTTTGCATCATGATGTTATCCCTTTTTATTGGTGTTTTTCCTAGCTACATAACTACTCACAAACCTTAAGCATCCAGGCTCTTGTAGTATTGAATGTAATTATTCTCTTACACTTTTTATTATTCTTAAAACGAGTTTCTATTTCTACAAGTCATTTGGTTTTAGCTGACACTTATTTTGCACTGAACTGCCCAAACACTTGACTGGTGATAATGAAATGCAAATATTTTGCTTTGATCTAAACTTTAAGAAGTGATTTACTATGAAGGCACAACCCATTAGTCGTACGGTCTACCAGAACAGTTCTTTTCGCCTGAAAGAATATGTTTACAATAACTTTCTGAAAGTTTGGCATTATCATCCCGAAGTGGAACTGATCATCATATTGGAAAGTACCGGGACCCGGTTCATTGGGGATAGCATAGAAAAATTCGAACCGGGCGATATTGTGTTAATCGGTAAAAATCTCCCCCATTTGTGGCTCAATGATGACGTTTATTTTGAAGAAGATTCTACACTCCAGGCACGGTGCCACGGCATTCATTTCCACAAACATTTTGCTGAAAACCTGAAAAATATTCCTGAAATGGAGAGCATCAGGAATCTTTTCAGAAGGGCCGATCGGGGAATCAAGTTTGAGAGCAACAAAACGGAATCCATCATAACCCAAATTGTAGAGATCTATGAGTCAGATGAGTGTACTAAGCTGATTAAGCTTTTTGAGGTCCTCCTTCATTTGGCAAATGAGAGTGAATACGAATTGTTGTCCAGTGCCGGTTTTGTAAACACCTTCGAAAGAAAAAAAGATGACAAAATTTTTCGGGTGTACGAATATATTTTAAACAATTTCACCCAGGAAGTCTCTTTGGAAGAGGCCGCTGATCTTGCCAATATGGAATCTTCGTCCTTCAGCCGGTATTTCAAGCGAATTCACAAAAAAACGTTAACCCGCTTTGTAAACGAGATACGAATTGGGCACGCTTGCAAGTTACTAATCGAACAAAATTATACCGTATCCGAGATATGTTACCGGTCGGGTTTTAATAATATTTCTCATTTCAATCGTCAATTTAAATCGTTGAAGGGGATGACGCCCACCGAATATATAAGGATGTACACGATGAGCTAGCCCTCTCTCCAAGTGTAAAAGCCCTTTGAAAAAATAATACTTAACGCGTTTAGGGGTTAGATTTTTAACAATTTTAAAATAAGAAAGGCCATGCAAACGCTTGATAATCAATATCTTAGGAGTGTTAATCTTCATAAAAACACCCTGCGTATGCATGACCTCAAAGCC
>NZ_JAMQKA010000086.1:0-9662 GCF_031569985.1 Aliifodinibius sp. S!AR15-10
CGTATACCAAAAATAGCTCTTTAAGCTGGTTCGTTTTCTAGGTCACCCCGACAGCTCCAGTCTGTTACTTGTCCCTTCAATATAGAACGTTTTACTAACGGGAATCTAAAGGTTCGTTTTTTCTTCATTGAAAAAATGAACGATAAATAAGAAGAACGTCACTTTTCAAAAGTAGATTCTTTACAGCAATAACTGAGAATTGGAAGAATTTTTGTTTGCAACCTGTTTGACCAAGAACTTATTCAGCGTTTACACAAGTATTCAAACCGATTGAGTTAATTTCTTCTTGATCTATTCGTCCCTTTTGCAGTGTATCCGACGACTGGCGAATCAAAACAAAAGGCTCTTTGGAAATTGGCTAGATGAGTACATTAGGACCATTTGATAACTATTAAGACGAGTTTTAAATAGCGTCCATCAGAAATGATCTCATCTTGTCTTGTTGTTATAGATGCGAAATCAAAACAGCTCAATCAGGGTACGTAAATGAGATTAATGGATACCAAAGCTATTTGTTCTATACTATTTACAATCGCGCTATCAATACCTGTGGCGGAGACATATGCCCAGGATGACGAGGAGCAAACATTCATGGAGGGGCTGGACGCGGGTATTACCTATACAGCCGATATTTTCTCGAATACTACCGGTGGCAATGACACTGGATTTCGATATATGGATAACCTTGACCTGGAGGTCATGTTTGATACCGATGAGGGTCTGGGCTGGGGGAGCACCGAATTCTATATCTATGGACTGGCAAACCAGGGCGGAAGCATTTCGGAACTTGCTGGTGATATCCAGGGCATCAGTAATATTGAGTCGGAGACCTCCTGGCGTATCTATGAGGCGTGGTTCCAGAAATATATCTATGATATTCGGACGTCCATTCTGGTTGGGTTGTATGATCTGAACTCCGAGTTCGATGTCATCAACACGGCTACGCTTTTTGTGAACAGCTCCCACGGCATTGGTCCTGAATATGCGTTGAGCGGCGTGCTTGGACCATCAATCTTTCCATATACCTCCATGGGGGTGCGATTTAAGTCCAATCCAATTAAAGGGGTTGTTATCAAAGGGGCCCTGCTCGATGGGATTCCCTCCAACCCCCAGAATACGGACGGCACCAAAATCTTTTTTCGGGAGCGCGACGGACTGTTGCTGGCCGGTGAAGTTGCGTTTCATCCCGAGGGAGAAGAATCGATGATTGCGAGATCCAGGACGGCAAGAATCCGCGATTTCTTGAGCCGGGGCGTCGGGGAGAACAACCGCTACAAAGCTGCCGTCGGTGGGTGGATGTACACCAAAGAGAGGGCAGGGTGGTTAAGCGGACCCCAACGCAATAATGGCTTATATGTACTCGGGGAATACCGCCTTTTTGAAGAGGAGAGTGATGCCTACCAGGGCCTGTCAGGATTTGCCCGTTATGGAGTATCTAATGAAAAGGTGAACCGGTTGAGTTCGTATGTCGGTGCCGGCCTGGTGTATACCGGCTTGATCAGGGGACGGTCGCGCGATCAGCTGGGAATCGCTCTTGCCATGCCGTTTAATAGCTCGGATTATGAGCAAGAGGTCCAGCAGTTTGGGCTGAACCCCACCTCTTATGAGATGAACATCGAAACGACCTATCGCCTGCAGGTAAAGAACTTTTCCTTCGTCCAGCTCGACCTGCAATACATCGTGAATCCTGGCCTCCTTGAGCAGAATGAAAATGCGTTGGTGGTGGGTACGCGCTTGCAGTTCTCGCTTTAGTGGCTGGTTGAATAGTGTTAAGTATGAAGTATTAAGTTTTAAGTAGTAGTCATATGGGCATGCAATTCCAAGAATCTCAAGGCTACTCTCATATCTCCTATTAAGGACATTTCAATTCCCCTTAGCAGGAGAATCCAATTCTCCTGCTAAGGGGCATTGTCTTCTCATACTAAGGGGAAGGCCCTTCTCATACTAAGGAGACTTCCGGCACCGCTGCAGGAAGGATTATTACATTCATAATGAACAAAAAACCACCTCCACCTTTCGGCAGAGAGGGTACGAAATACAATAAGCGATGGTTGTCCGGCGACAGGTCGGGAACCGAGAACATAAGCTCAGACGAATCATTGAGATCTGTTGATTTTTTTATCCCAGTTCACTTTCCGGATCAGCCAGATGCCGGCGATGATGAGCGGCACGCTGAGCCACTGTCCCATGTTGATCGACCAGTCGGAAGCAAATCCGGCCTGGTTCATTTTGGTGAACTCCAGCAGAAAGCGGCCGGTAAACAGCATTAGCATGAATACACCGAATATACCTCCCTCGGGCGGCTGGTGTTTATAGCGTTTGTAGATGACCCACAGCACAGCAAAAGTGGCGATACAGAGTGCCGCCTCATACAGCATGGTGGGATGCCGTGGAATCATGTCAATTCGCGCAAATATGACAGCCCAGGGCAAGGAGGAGGGCTCCCCCAAAATTTCGGAATTAAAAAAGTTGCCCGTCCGGATGAAGGCTCCGCCGATAGCCACAACCATTACCACGCGGTCGGCCAGCCAGAGGTAGCTCATATCCCTATGCTTCTTTACAAAATAGTACATCGCCAGCAGGATGCCGATGGCGGCCCCGTGACTTGCCAGTCCCCCGTGCCAGATTGCTATAATTTCGGCGGGGTGCCGCAGGTAATAGCTGGCATCGTAAAAGAATACGTGACCAAGCCGCGCCCCTATGACCGTTCCAATTAGAACATAGGTTAGAAGCTGTTCGACCTCTTGTGGATCCCGATTGGCATGCATGAACATTCGCCGGGTGAGCAGGTAGCCCACAACGAAAGCACTGGCAAAGAGTACCCCATACCATCGTGGTTGTATCGGCCCGATTTGTGAGATGGTGGGTGATGGGAGAAGCAGGAAAAGCAATTGCCCACCGATAAGTGAACCGAAGATTACAGCCAGGATTTTCCATCCGGCCGGCTCCTCTTTTCCTTTCGGTTTCTGTTCCTCCAATTTTGAAAAACCGTAGATAATGGCTACGACTGCTAGGACGAGTCCCCATATGGCTACCGGGAACGGGAGATTGACAGTTCCGAGGTTAAAAACACTTGGATCGGCATCCCAGACAAAATGATCGGTTGATTGCATGTTTATAGTTTTGAGTAGTAAGTCATGAGTAATGAGTACACGTGATACGTGATTCGTAATGCGTATGGAGTCTTGCTTTAGATATCACGGATTACGAATTACGCTTAATTTCAAAAGTTGTGCCGTCGGGATTGTCCATGAGTTCAATACCTATCTCCTTTAGCTCATCCCGGATTTTATCAGCCTTTTCAAAGTTCTTTTCTTTTCGAGCCTCGGTACGCAGGTCGATAAGCAGTTCCACCAGGTCTTCGGTCTTGTCGTCTCCTGCTGTGTCCTCCTCCGCTTCCGGCCAGATGCCAAGCACCCCGTCTACAAAGCGTTCCAGAAGTGATTTGACATCATCCAGGTTGGAGGGAACTTCGTCCTGGTTTATCTGTTTGCGGAGGGCCTTTAGGTTTTCAAATAAAACGGCAATGGCCTGTGCCGTGTTGAAGTCGTCATTCATCCGTTGCTTTAGCTCAGAATCCAGCGCCTCAATATCAAACGGGTCGGCATCTCCGGGCTCGGTATCTTCGATCAGGCGGATGATGTTCTGCAGGTTATCAAGGCCCTGCTCGGCTGCGTTGAGTGCATCTTCGGTGAAGTCGGTGGTGCTGCGGTAGTGGCTCTGCAGAAGGAAAAACCGGATCACCTGTGGTGCCCAGGCGCGGGTAAGCAGTTCGTGATCGCCCCGGAAAAATTCGTCGAGCGAAATGGCGTTACCCAGCGATTTGCCCATCTTTTGGCCATTGAGCGTCACCATGTTGTTGTGCATCCAGTAGTTGGCAAACGACTCGTTGTAGGCGCATTCGCTCTGGGCGATCTCACATTCGTGGTGCGGGAAAATATTATCGAGTCCACCACCGTGGATGTCAAAGTTTTGTCCCAGGTACTTGGTAGACATCACCGAGCACTCCAGGTGCCAGCCGGGATACCCCCATCCCCACGGGGAGTTCCATTTCATGATGTGATCATCGCCGGCCTTTTTCCAGAGTGCAAAATCTTTGGGGTCGCGCTTGTCGCCGGCCGTTTCAATGCGCGTGCCTGCTTCCTGATCTTCTACATCACGGCCGCTCAGTTTGCCATACTCTTCATCGGAGGAGACATCAAAATAGACATTGCCATCAACTTCATAGGCATGTCCCTCTTCCAACAGTTTTTTCACCATTTCAATCTGTTCCGGGATGTGCCCGGTGGCACGGGGTGAGATGTCGGGCCGCTGCACCCCCAGCTTGTCCATATCCCGAAAGTAGTTGTAGGTATACTTTTCGGCGATCTCCATCGGCTCCAGCTTTTCAATCTGGGCCTGCTTCTCCAGCTTGTCTTCACCCTGGTCAGCATCATCGGTAAGGTGGCCTACATCCGTGATGTTTTGCACATACCGCACTTTGTAGCCGAGATAGCGCAGGTAGCGAACGACGACATCAAAGGAGACGTAACTCTTGGCATGGCCCAGGTGGGGATCGCCGTAGACGGTGGGACCACAAACATATATCCCTACAAATCCTTCCTTGTTAGGTTTAAACCGATCTTTTTCGCGGGTTAGCGAATTATAAATATGTAATTCGTCCATGGACGACTATCAAATTTCATTGGGTTTTACAGTGAACGTGTTCAACGGATTTTTTCCCAGAATCGTTGCCAAAGATACAAGGATCAGGGGACAGTGTACAGGGTGGGAATTGGGAATGAAAAATGAAGAATTAAAAATTAGGATTAGAAAGACAAGATTGAGTTGGGAGGGTGTTGTACTTCCGACCGGAGAGGGGTAATTCGTGATGAGCAGTGCGTGATGAGCAGTGCGTGATGAGTAACGAGTGATTAAATGTTGGTAAAAAACAGGTGCATGTAACACGCAGCGCTGCTTCGCACATGGTTTTCGAAACAGCGTTTCGAATTACAATTTGATTTATCTCGTGCCTGACCTCTGGTCGGGCACGGAGCGTGGTACCTCTGGTACCTTATGCTGCCATATTTCTTCCATCTGAAAGGCAATGATGCATGGCTATGCGGGCCACCTGAGGTGGCAGGATGCGTTCCGCACCGGAGGTACGGAACGAGATGAACTGAACTATTGAATTGCCTTATCACTAGCACGGGAATTGATTCCCCCTGGGATTACCACCCAAAGAATACCCGAACTCGTCTTATGCTTTCTTTCGTCAAATTTTTCACATCATTGGATAGATCAAACAAAAGAATTGCGCCAATGAAAACAACAGTGATCAGGAGCGACCGCACCGTCACATCTACTACAAAATTGAGCATATAGGGAATCTGGAATGATAGTAGGAGGCATCCCACGGCTATTGCGACGACTCCAAGCGCATTCCACTGCAGCGGCTGCATTGAAAACTTGATCCACACAAAAATGTATTTGACCAGGTTGTAGACAAAGATGGAGATAGCAGTAGCAATGGCTGCGCCAAGTATACCGTAAATCGGGATCAGCAGGTAGTTGGTGGCTGCGGTAAGGATTACCAGCAATATCATGGTATAGAGGTCAAAACGATAGTGCCTGGAGTTCAGGATGATCTGACCGTTCATGCCCGCCGTCATATCCACCAACTTCGCAAATCCGATGGTGATAATGATCCATTTTACGCCCTGGTATTCCGGTGGAAGCAGGGCGACCAGGTTGTGCATGTTGGCCCAGATGCCTATTAAAAGGAGGCTGCCGCCAATCAGTTGATTGAGCGAGGTACGGGCGTACAGGTCTTCAATTTTTTTGAAATCCCGCTCCTTCATTAGGTCTGCGATGATAGGAGTAGCGATTTTGGCAATCGACCGTTTGGGAATTTCAATGACGGAACCGACGTAAAAGGCGACGGCATACACACCCGTGTTGGCCAGGTTTGTCATTGCTCCGATCATGATAATGTCAATATTCCCCACTAGGATGGTTGTCAGTCCGCCAAGCATGGTGTAGGCTCCAAAGGACACCAGGTTGGGGATTAGCCTGCGACTGGAATCCCGAAATGGTATCTTCAGGTAAAGCTCATTTTTACGATACAAATAGAACAGCAGTATAAATGGTTCGGTCGCATAAATGAGCACAAAGAAGACCATGAAGGTGGAAAATGAGAATAGATCATACCAATACAGGAGAAGGAGCATGATGATGAAAAGGCGCATCAACACTTCATTCAGGAACGAGCCTGTAACGGAATCTTTCAGCGCTCGAACATAGCTGTTCAGAACTTCGAAATATACCACAACACCAACGAGTGGGAGCAGGTAGAGGTAATACTGTTCGATCAGTTCTGATTGATCACTGTAGTAATAAATAAGCTGTTCATCAAACAGGAAGAAAAGGATGGTGAACAAGAGGAAACCACCCAGGGGGATGACCAGCGTCAGGAAAAGAAGGCCATATTTGTCAGCCTTGGTATCCCTGAAATGGGGTAAAAAACGGGTTATAGTATTTTTCATCCCAAGGTGAGCAAACTGGCTGCTTACTGCCGTAAGTGAGACCAGGATGCGAGTCAGGCCATATTGGTCGGCCGTCAACGCACGGGGATAGAGCAGGATGACAGAGATAAATCCCAGCGTAATGCCTATATAGGCGATCACCGTGTTTTGAATACTCTGTCGAACGATTACACCCAAGGCAGCCTCATTGCATTTATGATATAATGTGTTTTAAATGTAAGCTAATCAGTCATCCCGCACTCCGATGCGGGATCTCGTAGGGATACGTAACTTTGATTATGACTAAAGCTAATATCAACGATAGTTACTTTCCCGAGATCTTAATGGCACAAGTTACAAACTTGCGCCTGCTTAAGAATTTCATCTTTTCATAAAAGTTCGAATCCTGCGTAAACTTTCCTGCACCAGGTTCTTAACATCATCTGAGAGACCGAATATAAGAATCAATGCCAGGAATACCGCAGCCATTATGCCCGACCGTACGGTCACATCCACCACAAAGTTGTACAGGTAGGGGATCTCAAACGAAAGCAGCAGGCATCCCCCGGCGATGAGGAGCACAGCAAGTGCATTCCAGCGGAACGGCTGCATAGAAAATTTGATCCACACAAAAATGAGCTTGATGGAGTTATAGAGAAACAGTGAAAGAGCGGTGGCCATGGCCGCTCCCAAGATACCGTATGGAGGAATTAACAGGTAGTTGGTGAGGATCGTCAGCAATACAAGAAAGATGTTGGAGTACAGGTCGAACCGGTAGAACCGGGAGTTCAGGATGATACCGCCGTTGATACCGGTTGCCATGTTGAAGAGCTTGGCGGCGCCTACAACAATGACCACCCATTTCAACCCTGAGTATTCGGGTGGTAGGAGATCAATCAGGTTGTGCATGTTGGCCCAGATGCCGACAAAAAGGAGGCTGCCTGCTATGATCTGGTTCAGGGACGTGCGTTTATAGAGCCTATCAATTTCATCGTAGTTTTTGTCCCGCAACAACCCAGCCAGTACCGGGAGCGCTATTTTACTGATCGAGCGCTGGGGAACCGCGATGACCGATCCCACATAAAAAGCGATGGCATACACGGCCGTATTTTCCAGGTCTTTTAGGGCGCTTAGCATCAGGATGTCGATATTGCCGACGAGCATGGTGGCCAGTCCCCCGAGCAGCGAAAACACGGCGTAAACGCCCATCCCTTTGAGAAGACGAGCACTTATATTTTTTAGCGGTTTGGAAAAAGATAGTTCCCCCTGGACAATGAGGTGCCCAACTAAAAAGATCGGCTGCAGGCCATAGATAAGTGCAAATCCCGCCATAAACAGGGGGAAATCAATCAAGCCGTAATAATAAATTCCCAACAAAACGATGGTCAACAGCCGAAGGCCCACTTCCTGGATGAAAGAGCCGGTCACGGAGTCCTGCAGAGCGCGGACATAGCTGTTGAGGACTTCAAAAAACAGCACGGCAAAAACGAGCGGAAGCAGGTAGAGGTTGTAGTCCGAAAAAAGGGTAGAACGGTCGGAAAAATACTGGATCAGCAGATCCTGGAAGAGGAAGAAGAGGACAAGGAATAATAGAAATCCCAACAGTGGGACCAGGAAGGTTAGGGCCAGCAGTTTATAGCGCGACCGTTCCGTTTGCTGAAAATAGGGGAAATACCGAATGATCACGTTTTTCATCCCAAAGTGGGCAAATTGGGTGCTAACCATCGTCAGCGAGATGAGCAGGCGGGTGAGGCCGTACTGCCCGGGCTCCAGGATATGGGGAAACATCAGGATGGTGGTAATAAAGCCGAGCACAATCCCTACATACGAGATGATGGTGTTTTGGATGCTCTGCCTTATTATTACGCCCACTTAAAGAGTAACTTAAAATTGTTACATTCCTGTTTCAGCAACTGGCTTATTATAACTATTGAATAGGTAACTTTCTTTACCGATACACCTATGGATTCACATCAGCGGCAAAAATTTCTTAACCCCTTTTCGTTGAGGGCGGCCCAGCTTTTTCTTGACTGCACGCAGTCAAACACGTTGATAACGGAAGCACAAAAAAAGAAAATTACGCCCTTTTTTATAATTGGTTCCGGGCGTTCCGGGAATACGCTGATGCGGTCGGTATTGCAGCGGAACCCAGCCGTTAACATTCCACCGGAGAGCCACAGTGCTATCACGAATTCCGTTAAAAAGTTTTACCGCTATGGCGGGCTCGAATGGAAGGACCTGGTAAGCGTGACGCTGGGCGAATTTGCCTCGCAAACAGTATTTGACCTCTGGAATATCGATCTGCTGGAGGTTCAACGAAGAGCGAGTGCGTTGCCTGAGGAGGAGCAGTCACTTGCGAAGATTGTGGATTTGTTGCATGCATACCACATGGAAACGCATAAGCCGGAGGCAACAATCTGGGGAGATAAAACGCCCTTCCTTGCACTGCGGCTGAAATGGGTGGAAAAAGTATTTCCCAACGCACGCTACCTCAATATGATCCGCGACGGGCGCGATGTGGTGAGCTCCTACCTGGCAGCCGACCTGGCCGACAGCCTGGATGAGGCGTGTGAGCGGTGGAATCTCTCGATAGAGAAGGTAGAGCAGTTTCAGAAGAAATCTCCCGGCAGCGTCTTGACCATTTACTATGAGGAATTTGTCAATGACCCTGAAACGACTGTGCGAGAGGTTTGTGAGTTCCTTGATATTTCGTTTGACCCTGAGATGCTGGAAAACGACCCGGTGTATTTGGGGGATAATCACCTCAAGCATCACGAGAATGTGAATAAACCGATCTCAAACAGATCCGTGGGCAAATGGAAAGAGCGTTTGACGGATCAACAGCAACGAGATGTGGAAAAGAAGTTGGCTGGAAATTTGAAGAGGCATGGGTATCAGTAGTATTAACTGTAATGGATAATACGAGTTTGAACGTAAAAGACAGGCTTGTCACTTGCGCGGGAATTAATTCCCGCGCCATGGATATGCAGGAATAACTTTTTCTTCAATACAATACTTCATGATAAACAATATGTCATCCTTCTATGTAAAAAGTCAAGGCTCAAATTGTAATATGTAGATTGTCACTTACATGGTAGTACTGCTGCTTGCTTGGTTAGCTTCGTTGATGTATTGCGAGGTAGTCTTCTATAAGCAGAC
>NZ_JAMQKA010000087.1:0-8942 GCF_031569985.1 Aliifodinibius sp. S!AR15-10
ATAGGCCTTATCCAAGATTCCATAATAGGTGCCTTCCCGGCGACACCGGGTCTTAAGCTCTTTGCTGGGATAGGCCTTATCGCCGAAAATGGCCCGCTCGTCACCACTGAGCAGGGCCTCCAGCTGGCGGGTAATCTCAGCGAATAGCTCCTCCACCAACTCCTCGGTGGCCAGGGCCTGGCGAAACCGCCAGAAGGTGGAAAAATCGGGTACCTGCTGGTCGAGCGGCAACCCGGCAAAGCGGCGAAAACTGAGCCGGTCGATGAGCTGGTCCTCCAGCTGCGGGGTCGCTTAGTTGGTACAGGTGCTGCAAAAACAGCCCCCGGATCATCCACCGCACGGGCTTGCGGGGCTGCCCGCCGGCCGGGCCGGTCTTGTCGATCTTGCGGCCAATCTCGTAGAGCGGTTCCCAGTCGATCCACTCGTCAATTTCGGCCAGGCGTTCGGTTGAACGGCTAATTTGACCAGATTGGGTTGCCCACTGATCCAGAATGCTTAGCTGGTGGCGCTTATCGGACATAACAAAATACCATTTGGGTGAAATATTGGCGATGTTCGATCAGACCTATTGGTTTTGCGACACAATCGCTAAATCAGGGGTTCTGCAAAGCCCCCACATAATATGATGTGTGATTATAGCGTGGGACCATGCTTATCGGTGTAGGAGCAGTGCGATGTTGATATGATAGTTAGGGGTACTATATCAGGCGACGGGGCAATCTTTTTTTGTCCCACTAATCGAGAGAGTGCCACGGGATTGGTCCCATTGGTTCTGCCCCCCTTGGTCGGGCGTGTAATTTCGTCCCGGCAGGTGCAATATCCTGCTGATGTTACGATATGTACGGTCAGTTAACACCATAGGCCATCATGAAAAAAATAAACCCTATTGGGTTTTAGCATATTACCCCTATGGGATCAATTGTCTTTCCCCTACGGGGAAAATCGATTTAGCCCTATGGGGATAATTGGTTCATAGCGATAGGGAAAGGTAGTGTTATAAGCATAAGTATAAGGTGCTTATATCTATAGGTATGGGACCGTTGTAGGGTAGATATGAGACCGTTGTAACCGTAGGGATGAGCCAGTTATAACTATGGGTTAAGACACTTAAAAGCATAGGGATAATCGTCTTATAACTATAGGGCCGCATGCCTGAAAGGGATGGCATGCGGCCCGTTTGGATTTTGTCCTTGTATGGCCGTCAGGCGACGGTGAGGGTGGCATCCAGGGCTCCTGTGCGGAGTCCCTTGGTATTGTGGAGCTTGGTCCGCACCTCCATGGTATACTCCCCGCTGGCCAGTCCCTCCGGCACCCGGAACCCAAGCTTGGAGGGACTGTTTTCTACAAACTCCTCGACCTTGGTTTCGGCCCCGTCCGAGGCGACCAGGAACAGCCCCTGGTCAGGGTCTTCAGGGTCAAACTTCAGCAGCTCGCCCACCAGCCGGCCGGTATGACTTGGGCTCAGCGTCTCGTTGGTGGTGTCACTGCCGTTGTCATAGTACCGCAGCAGTTTGGGCTTGGGGCTCGCGGGGCTCACCTTCTCCACGCTGATCCGCTCGGCAAGACGCTTCACGCGCATCCCCGGATTCACGTTTAGCTTCACCTCGTGCCGCCCGGGATCAAAGCTGTCAGTGGGCCCGGTAAACACCCCGGATATGGCCCCGCTGATCCGGAACAGCGGCGTGTTGATGCTGCCGCCTCGCAGCAGGATCTGGGCTATGGCGGCCTCAAACTCTTCGAGCACGGACAGCGTATCGGCCCTGGTAACGGTAGAACCGCGGGTGGCCATAAAATCGACGATCTCTTCTAAGCTGTGGCTGTCTTGGTCGCGCACTACGGCAAGGTAGTCGTTGGAATTTTCAGTTAAATGATTTTCATATAACGAGTATGTAAGACTCATTTGTTAACTCCCGTTTATTAATAATTTTAACTCTAATGATAAGTTGAAAGATCTGTCTCTTGACGGATCTCCCCTCGTCCTTATAGATAGGTTTCAGGGCAAATCCTTACAGAATAATTTGAAACGGCTGTTTTGGGTGTTGGTAAGGGACTGTTCTGCCGGACTTTATGGATAAAATTAATTTTGGGCGTTTTCCTCTTTTTCGGGTGGATCGGGTTTTTAGGGGAGGTTGGATTGTTGGTGGCCTGGTTGTTCTTTTTTTTGCTCTTTTACCGTTAGAGGTGTCCATTTTTTTAGCGACAAAAAAATGAACGAAAAAAGTCGCCGGCTGAGGAAAACCTTCCCTGAAGGGCACTCCGTTCCGCTAAAAAAATCACAGATTTTTTCTTAACGCTTTCCGTCGCTTCCTTCCGGGCGGTCAGCTTTTCCAAGGCCGAGGTGGATCTGGGTTACCCATGCTAGTTTCGGGCACTTTGTTAAACAAAAATTTCGAAAGGTGGGGAGATGGGACTTTTGACCTTCCGACCTTGGACTTTTGGACCTTGACTTGGATTAACACTTCAACATCTCAACGATTCAACGCTTCAACGGATTCCTTACTCCATGGAACCGTTCATTTTTTCAATGAAGAAAATCCGCCGGTAGTCGGACTAAAGAACTTCCATCAAAAAAAACACCGGGGTGATTTATTCCCCTTTCCCGAAAGCCTGCGGGATAAAAGAAATCTAGATATTCCCGGTTTTGTGACTTTTCTGGACGCAGAGCGTCATCCTGGGGTACCGCCGCAGAGCGAACGGTACCAAGCACTGTGAGGTGTAAGAAATTGCTTCAACAATTCAACAACTTTCAACCTTTAACCTTCCCACCTTCGAGGTTCCGACTTTTGGACCTTCGCCCTTTTGATGAACAATTCAACGTCTCAACAACTCAACAACTCAACATCTTGAAGCCACAGATTTCTAGTTGCAATAAAACATTCAATTGTGGGGTGGTATAATGTGAACATGATGGGGTTCCGGAGCCCAGAGAATCCCTGCAGGTAGTATCAGAACAATTTAGCTATGAGCCAAAGCAGTAATCCCTTTTATTTGCAGGATAGATCAATATCTGGGATTCTTTGGCGACTTTTTGGTTCTAGTTCGTAAGTCCGACTCCCGGCGGATTTGGTCGTACAAAAAATGAACACCACCACCGGAGATTAGCCCTAATAAAATAACTGGGAGGTATTATCGATATGAAGTATTCATTTTTTTAGTGATAAAAAAATGAACGAAAAAAGTCGCCGGCTGAGGAAAACCTTCCCTGAAGGGCACTCCGTTCCGCTAAAAAAATCACAGATTTTTTCTTAACGCTTTCCGTCGCTTCCTTCCGGGCGGTCAGCTTTTCCAAGGCCGAGGTGGATCTGGGTTACCCATGCTAGTTTCGGGCACTTTGTTAAACAAAAATTTCGAAAGGTGGGGAGATGGGACTTTTGACCTTCCGACCTTGGACTTTTGGACCTTGACTTGGATTAACACTTCAACATCTCAACGATTCAACGCTTCAACGGATTCCTTACTCCATGGAACCGTTCATTTTTTCAATGAAGAAAATCCGCCGGTAGTCGGACTAAAGAACTTCCATCAAAAAAAACACCGGGGTGATTTATTCCCCTTTCCCGAAAGCCTGCGGGATAAAAGAAATCTAGATATTCCCGGTTTTGTGACTTTTCTGGACGCAGAGCGTCATCCTGGGGTACCGCCGCAGAGCGAACGGTACCAAGCACTGTGAGGTGTAAGAAATTGCTTCAACAATTCAACAACTTTCAACCTTTAACCTTCCCACCTTCGAGGTTCCGACTTTTGGACCTTCGCCCTTTTGATGAACAATTCAACGTCTCAACAACTCAACAACTCAACAATTCAACAATTCAACTTCTTTCAACCTTAGACCTTCCGACCTTAGACTTTCTGACCTTCACCCCTACTCTCTACTTAACACTTAACACTTTCAACTTAATATCTAACACTGTATTCCCATTTGCCTGCCTCCGCCTGAACTGTTTTGGTGGTCCCATCGAACCAGGAGACCTCAATGGCAGTCACCTCCTGTTCATAGCCTAATACCTGCACCGCACTGGGTTGGGAACGGTAGCCGGTGCCCGCTTTTATCTCACGCCACGGACCTTTGGTATCGTCCTGGTATACCACCCGGATTCCTGAACCGAGGGCATCGCGGTTTGCTTCCGGTCCAATTAGTCGAACAACATAGCCCTGCTTTTCGGTTTGGTTGAGGTAAAGCTTCGTTTCATCTTCGTTCTGGGAGACAGCCAGGTCCGTCTTTCCATCGTTGTTGAAATCAGCAACGGCCGCCCCGCGCTGGTCGCCGTAGACCATGATGCCGCTCTCCTGCCCTTTGACAACCTGGAATCCCCCGCTACCATCCCCTTCCAGGAGCAATCCCCGCCCCGCATCGGTCCTTGGAGTGGAAGGCGGGAACAGGAAAAAGTTTTGTGTTAGGAACAGGTCTTCATTGCCGTCATTGTTAAAGTCGGCCACTGAGCTATGGAATGCTGTGCTAAACTGGGCTTCTGTGGGAAGTGGGCGTGGTTCAAAGCCCTGGTCCGTATTCAGGAAGATCATGTGTTGCAACGTGTTGATCTCCTTGGATGGAACCCTGCTGAAATCCTGCCCGAATACCTCATTCAGTGAAGCGCTGGCAAAGGTGCTGTGGGTATTTACATTGCGATAAATAAACGGCATGGAATCAAACTCGTACATCTTCTTCCGGGTTACATACTGGCTTTGTCTCTCATCAAAGTAGGCATCGATGATATCCAGTGAGCCGTCCATGTTAAAATCCTGGTAAAACAGTTTGAGGGGTTCACTGACATCGTGCTGGTAGACACTGTTCGTCCCGATGTTAGTGGCAACGATATCCGGTCGACCGTCACTATTAAAATCGCCGGTCGTGATCCCGTTCCACCACCCTTTGTAGGCATTGAGTCCATATTCCGAACTAGCATCATTAAAGTTACCGTTACTGTTTTCCAGGAGGAGAAGGGAATCCCATTCCCGGCTGAGGAGCAGATCCGGGTCCCCGTCCCGGTCGATATCACTGAATGTTGCCCCGGAGACCAACCCGATGTTATTTAGTTTTCGGGAATTGACCTGGTCGAGCACAAAATTTCCCTGCTCATTAATGAAGAGCCGTGACGAGGCATCTTCGGGATAACGGCCCGGGTTAAAGCTCCCGCCAACAAAAAGGTCTATGTCACCGTCGCCGTCATAGTCGGCGGCAGCCAGTGGACCGGTAGTGGAAAGGATTCCCGGTATCTGCTTTTCAGCAACCGTTTGGTTTACAGCAACCGCAAATTGATGTGCAGATGGCATGTCAATATTGCCCTGTTCCAGGTTGGCACTACCCACCATGAGCTGTGTGCGACCTGCTTCGCCCCACCCTATCACAGTCGACTGATCGCCTGCCGCCTGGTTGGATATCCCCTCCAGGGTTGTTGGAGTGAAGGTCCCGTCGCCGTTGTTGGCAAACAACCCGAGCCTCCCTCCTTTGCCCGAGGTCACAAACAGGTCGTCGTCACCGTCCCGGTCATAGTCGATCCAGGAGACGCCCGGTCCCTGCCGGCTAATTTTCTTGGGAAGCAGTGGTTGTATACTGAAATCCTCAAATGGATCTTCATGGTGCGTGTGGTCAATGCGATCTGAGACATCTTCAAAAAGATGGGAGCTCGCGACCTTCTGCTCCTCGTTAACAGTTGTTTTCCCTGCTCCCGCCGGTTCATCCACCTGGTAGATCCTGTTTGCATGGACACCTTCAATAGTGCTTGTCTTGCCATCAGGCCAGTGGACCGTAAGGGTGTGATCGGTATTTCCTTCGCTGGCGGCAAACCAGACCGCCTTTTGTGAACTGGATACATAATCACCGCCGGAAGTGATCTCTTTTTGCTGCACCACCGGTCCCCCCTCCAGTTCTATTTTGGCTCCAATGGCCGAGGTATTGGGCTCCGAGCCGTTTAGTTGTACCGCAATTCGCGGGGCGTTGGACTGGTTTTCAAACACGGAAGCAGCTTTGTTCAGGCGGTTTATTACAAAGTCCGGGTCCCCGTCATTATCGAGGTCAGCCACGGCCAGCCCATGCGAGATGTCTTCCTCTTCAAATCCCCATTCACTGCTTTTATCGGCAAAGGTCAAATCCCCGTTGTTCTTGATCATCTTGTTTGGCAGGTCCAGCACCGGGTATTCCAGGAGCGCACTTGATCCCGGCTTTACCTGGTCCCGGCGCTGCATCTCCATCTGGGTATCCATATCCTGGTAGTCGTTCCCGTTGCCGGTGGTGATAAGCAGATCTTCAAAACCGTCCAGGTCGATATCCAAAAATTTAGTGGCCCACGACCACTCGGTAGCCTCCAGGTTACTGTAATATGCGATCTCGGCAAAGGTATGGTCTCCCCTGTTCAGGTACATCGAATTCTGGTTGTACTGGGGACGCCCGTCTATTGGATCGAGGTAATCCGAGAATTGCCGCATGTTACGCTGGTGATCGGCACTCAACATCTCGGTCACAAATATATCAGTCATCCCATCCCTGTTGATATCAGAAAAGTCGACGCCCATGGAGGAGAAACTCATGCTGCGGATAGCGTTCCGCTGGATACCTTTGAACGTTCCGTCCCCCTGGTTGATCCATATCCTATCGGGTGTCCAAAAGTCATTGGCTACATACAGGTCGGGCAGCATGTCCCTGTTGATGTCGTGAAACTTTGCCGTCAATCCCCAGTCGCGGGGCAGGCCTTTGGGATTTTCATTGTAATCCAGGAATCGCTGCTTTATATCTTCCGCCCTTTGAAAATGACCGCTTCCATCGTTGATATATAGCTCATCCTCCTCGCCATATTCATTCCGGTAGGATTGCCCGTCCGTTTCTATAATCCCATAATATTTGTTATATGGGGGGATAACCACCAGCGAGTCCCCCTGCATTTTGACTGTGTTTTTTGGTATTAGTTCTTCAGCCGTAAAAATATCACGTGCCGTTTTCAGCTTGTAATTCGTTACATAAAGGTCGAGGTCTCCATCGCCGTCAATATCCGCCAACGTCATTGTATTACTACCCTTGGAGGAGCCGAGTCCGCTATCCTGCCGAAGCTCAAAATGTCCCTGCCCGTCATTGATGTATAGCTCGTTTCCTTCTGTGAGTGAGGTTATCAGCAAGTCCTGATCGCCGTCCCCATCAACGTCTTCAAATACAACGCCGGAGGTATTATATCCTTCGTGAGCAACACCCGCCTCGTCTGTAATATTTCTAAACTGCAACCCTCCCAGGTTTTTATACAGCTTGTTTGGTCCATTGAGTTGCCCGAAATAGAGATCGATGAGTCCATCCCCATCCACGTCAGCGGCCGCTACCCCCGAACCGTTCAGGTAATTCCTGTTCTCCGTAACATCCTCATCTGAAACACGGTTGGTAAAATTGATATTGGTAGTGGAGGGATCCAGCTGGCGGAAACCAGTACTGCCAAAGAAGCCGGTCGAAAGCTCGGCCCACCGGTGGCCATCTTCCTGGTTCCATTGAAGCTCATTTTGCGAAGAGCACCCCGTTATTAAACCGCCGATTACCAATAAGAGCAGAATAGATCTAACGTATTTATACAACACAGTAGAGTGAGTTAGCGAAGAGTTTATTTCAGAAGGCTTTTTAAAACCGCGGTATATGAAACTGTCATCGCGTCCGCCAGCTGGCGGATTGGGGCGTGGCGATCCCCACACTAGAGGAGATTGCCGCACTCCATTCACTTCGCACACCTTTGCCGAGGCTACGGTGCACTCCGTTCATTCCGTTCGCAATGACACCAGGGTATTTTAAAGCCCTCTTCCAGGAAAAAACCTGCGTATTGCCAATGAGAATAGATTTAACAAAAAAGAGTAACACTACCAAATATAACCTAGGTTTGACATAAGAAACACTCAAAATGGTAACTGTCATCGCGAGGAGACATTATACATATTTGTTGGCTCAACGATGAGGTCGACGTGGCGATCTCCCCGTCTGTTTTCTGTTCACCCGCCGGGAAATTGCCTCCCGACAGGTGTCGGGATCCCGATGGTCACTTAATCCCTCCCAATGACAGGTTTTATCTCGAACTGACATTAAATAATAATTGTCACCCGCAATAAGGTTTTAATGATGACCGATTATCCTGCATGTAAGATCATTTAATTTCACATTTCACCCATTGGAATCAGGATGGACAGGATTAAAGGATTTTCCGGATTCCTTCTCAGGTAAACATTGCCATCCTGCAGATCCTCTAATCCTGTAAATCCCGTTCTAATTTTTCCCCTATGGTCGCATAATCCCTCCTGATGAGAGATTTTATATCGAACTGACGTAAATATAAGATTATAAAGGTGTAGCAGAATGAATATCCCGGGTAACATTCTCGGATCCTTTTATCTATGGTCTCGTTCATTTTTTCAACGACGGAATCCGCCGGGAGTCGGACTAAAGAACTGAGTGCTCCCTGCACTGGAAGTACAGGGGTTCGCGGTAGGACTGAAAGTACTTCTCCTTTCCAAACATTACCCTCTTTTCTACAAGAAAGCGGATTCCTCATCTCCAACTGGAGTACCTTTAAGGACTTTGCAACTATCCGTTGTGGTGCAGTGCATCCCCTTGCACCCCCTTCCAGGAAAGATGTCAGCCATGCAAGAAAAATTCCCCCATCGAAGAGCCTGTCCCGAACACTTTCGGGAGGACGCAGGGGGATGTAGCCAATATTGAATCAGTTTCACCATAAATTGATGGGCAGCTTATTGCCCGACAGCTACAAGAAATGGTCACTGCCAAAGCCAGGAGATTTCAAGCCCGTGGGGAGAGCAGCACATCCCCCTTTTTCTTCGGCTCGGGCCGAATTCATTTCCCCCTTCGATGTCCAGACCGGGGACATCCTTTACAGGTGTTCGGAGACATCCTTTACACTTTGCAGGGCGCTTATATTTTGTATGATGACCTCCAAAAAGGAGGCTGTTTTGCCCTGGGAAAACCA
>NZ_JAMQKA010000088.1:0-8374 GCF_031569985.1 Aliifodinibius sp. S!AR15-10
TTTCGATCCATTGTTTATAATTCCCGGTCTGTTTTTTTATATCTTCGTGAACAGGAATACTCTCCACTACCGACCATGTCATACCCGCATCTTCGATCTCCTGCTTCCGTTTTTGGATCTCGTCAACCGCCCAGACCTCTCCATGCGGTAGGTGATGCAGGGCTGAAACGATCCCGGTAGCCCCGGTCTGCTTAATTTCGGAGAGTTTGATAGTGTCGTATGATCCAAACCAGCGCCATGTTTGCTCAAATTGCATAATTTCCCCTCTGTTTTCCAAGCTTACTTACGAACGGATTCTACAAGTTCAATGGTCTCTCGAACATGCTGCTCTAGGCCTTTAAAATCTTCGTTTGCCAGGTGCTCCTTGGTGATGAGGTCCGATCCCATTCCAACACAAACGGCCCCTGCGTTGAACCATCCGGAGAGGTTTTCTTTGGTTGCCTTTACGCCGCCGGTTGGCATCAGGCTGGTCCATGGATTCGGAGCGGTCACAGCTTTGATAAAACCAGGTCCCAACTGACTTCCAGGGAATATTTTTACAATTTCCGCCCCAAGCTCTTCGGCTCTGTTTATCTCGGTTAGTGTACCACAGCCCGGTGCCCAGAGGACTTTTCGCCGGTTGCAAACCCGGGCAATATCCTCTTTCAGCATAGCGGATACAATGAAGTCAGCCCCGAGCTGCATATACATGGAAGCCGTACCGCCATCGGGTACAGAACCGACCCCCATAATCATTTCCGGGAGTTCCTTTCGGGCAAATTTATTTAGCTCCCCAAAAATTTCATGGGCAAAGTCCCCGCGGTTGGTAAACTCCAGCAGTCTCGCACCGCCTTTGTAGCAAGCCGTTAATACTTTTTTGCTCAGTTCCAGGTCATCATGATAAAATAGTGGAACCACCCCTTTTTTCCTCATTGTGGTTGCCACTTCAATTCTAGAAAAACGTGCCATTCTATTGTTTTTTAAAAGTTCAAAGTACAAATAATAAACAGTGGCTATGCATAGATAGCCACTGCCAGATTAACTTTTTATATGGAGGTAATGCTACCGTGAAACGCGTCCGGAGGCATCTCCGCCCATCAGCTTCTCCACCTCTTCGACCGTCGACAGGTTGGCATCCCCGTAGATGGTGTGCTTCAGGCAGGAGGCGGCCACCGCAAAGTCCAGGGCCTTCTGGTCGTCCCCGTCGAAGGTGATCAGCCCGTAGATGAGGCCCGCCATGAACGAGTCGCCCCCGCCCACGCGGTCCACAATGTGGGTGATGTCGTAGGTGTCGGTGGTCAGGAACTCCTCCCCGTTGTAGAGCACCCCCGACCAGGTGTTGTGGGAGGCGCTGATCGAACCCCGCAGGGTCGTAATGATCTTCTTGGAGCGCGGGAATCGCTCGTAGAGCTGCTCGCAGGTGGCCCGGTAGGCCTCCGATTCAACAGTTCCCCCCTGGGTTACGTCCACCTGGTCGGGATGGATGCCGAAGTGCTTCTCGGCGTCCTCTTCGTTGCCCAGGATAATGTCACACCCCTCAACCAGCTCCGGCATCACATCGCCGGGCTGCTTGCCGTAGTTCCACAGCTTGGCGCGGTAGTTCAGGTCGGTGGAGACGGTAATTCCTAACTCATTCGCCGCTTCAATGGCTTCTTTGGTCGCGTCGGCGGCCCCCTGGGAGATCGCCGGGGTGATGCCGGTCCAGTGGAACCACTGGGCATCGGCGAAGACTTCTTCCCAGTCGATCATGCCTTTCTGGATAGTGGAGATCGCCGAGTGGGCCCGGTCATAGACCACCTTGCTGCCGCGGCTGACGGCCCCGATCTCCAGGAAATAGATGCCCAGGCGTTCTCCGCCCCAAGCGATATTGTCGGTTTGGACCCCGCGCTTGCGGAGCTCACCCAGCGCGCAGCGGCCGATATCGTTGTCCGGCAGGCGGGTGACAAACTCGGCCGGCAGCCCGAAGGTGGCCAGCGAAGAGGCCACGTTGGACTCCCCGCCCCCGTAGACCACATCGAATGAGTTAGCCTGTGAAAACCGGAGATTGCCCGGCGGCGTCAGCCGGAGCATAATCTCCCCGAAGGTTACTACTTTCTTCATATTGATCCCTGTAGTTAAAATTTGAAATATGATTTAGCATTATGATAACAGATGTCGGAAACAATCTTTCCGGTCCACTCCATGTCATCAGGCAACAGGCCGGCTTCCAGATCTTTGCCGAGCAGGTTGCAGAGCGTTCTCCTGAAATATTCATGTCGTGGATAGGATAGAAAACTTCTGGAGTCAGTGAGCATACCTATAAAACAACTTAGTAGTCCCATGTTTGAAAGTACGTTCATCTGCTCTTCCATGCCATCTTGTTGATCTAAAAACCACCATGCAGATCCAAACTGCATCTTGCCACGAGTGGAGCCATCATTGAAATTTCCGATCATGGTGGCAAAGATGGCGTTATCACTTGGATTCAAATTGTAGATGACTGTTTTGGACAGTTGGTCGGTGCTGTCGAGTTCATCAAAAAACTTGGCCATGGCGTCCGCTTGCTGATAGTCCCCGATAGAATCAAACCCTGTATCTGGACCCAGCTCCTCCATCATGCGACTGTTGGCATTTCGGAGCGCTCCCAGGTGAAACTGCTGTACCCAGCCCTTTTCTGCATAGCGGCGGCAGAGTTCCAGTAAAATTACATATCGCAGTGATTGCTGCTTTTCGATGCTCAGCTCATCACCACTACGGATTTTATCAAAATATTTTTTGGCTTTCTTTTTACCAATCGGCTTACCCTGCAGGGTCTTGATACCGTGATCCGATAGGCCGCAACCATGTGCCTCGAAAAAATCTATTCTGTCAAAGAGCGCTTCAATCAAATCTTCATATTTGTCAATGGAGATACCACTTGCCTCTTCAAGGCGTGAGAGATACTCATTGTATGAAGCAGGATCAGAAAAATTATAGGCTGCATCGGGGCGGAAACCGGGAAGCACATCAATTTCAAAATCATCTTCCGCAATTTTGCGATGGTGCTTGAGTGAATCGGCAGGATCGTCAGTGGTGCATACTACTCTAACATTCATTTGTCGCAAAAGGCCGCGAGCACTAAATGCAGGATCCTGCAGCTTTTCAGTGCAGCTGTTGTAGATCTCATCGGCGGTCTCTGGTGATAACAGCTGATCTACACCAAAATAGCGCTTGAGTTCCAGGTGTGTCCAGTGATGCAAAGGATTACGCAATGTGTACGGCACTGTTTCTGCCCACTTGGCAAATTTCTCCTTATCAGAAGTATCACCAGTCACAAATTTCTCGTCAACGCCAAGCGTACGCATCGCACGCCACTTGTAGTGGTCACCGTCGAGCCATATCTTTGTCAGGTTTTTAAACTGTCGATCTTCAGCAATATCAGCCGGAGGGAGATGGCAGTGATAATCTATGATTGGCTGACCGGCCGCATACTCATGATATAGGGTTTGTGCGTGTTTATTCTGAAGTAAAAAATCGTCGGTTATAAAGTGGCTCATCGGTGTAATTAAAAAGTATTTACAAGCTTTAAATTATTGAGTCGCAATTAACTAAAGATGTGCTTTTAATGCAAAAGAGAAGCACTAATTAATGGTTTTTTTTCGGATAAACCATGTTTATGCCTTTATTTAAGTAATCGGTAACTTAAAAATGGGGTTTTACGACTAAATAATGTGCTATTGGTATTTCTGAAAAGTAGGATATTCAAGCAGATAAGTTAATCAATGTGCACTAATTAGTTGTATTGACGTTCTAAATAATTTTAAATCGAACTTAATATTATCATGAAATTAACAACCTACTCGTTTGGTACTGGTGATCGTTTTGCACGTCAGGGAAAAGCGCAACTTAAATCAATTTTAAAAGCCAAGGAACGAGGGGTTCATATCTCACCGGTTTGGAACAAGTCTTACCGCGAGCACCAGATTATCGGAACATCGCCGGAAGAAGTTCGTTGTGAAGCTGACCAGGCGGTTGCAGATGCAGGTTGGAATGATCCCTATTTTGTGGATGCTGATCATATTGGGATGGAGAACGTCGATTATTTTTTAGAATACTCAAACTTTTTCACGATTGACGTAGCTGATTACATTGGGACATCAGCAGGGGAGGCAAAGGTTGATGCTTTTATCCGAAAGCACAAAAGTTTGATAGGTTCGGTTCAAATTGAGGGGATTGACAAACCGTTCAAAATATCGGAAGAAAAGATGAGACGGGTGGCATCGGATTTCTTGCGGGCTATTGAGGAGGTTGACAAAGTGTATCGGCATGTTCTGGATAAAAAAGAAGAGATACCGGTATTTGAGGTCTCCATGGACGAGGTTGAAAATCCGCAAACACCGGTGGAACTGTTACTAATCCTGCGCATGCTGGCTGACCGGGATATAAAGCTGGATACGATTGCCCTGAAATTTTCCGGCCGTTTCAACAAAGGGGTGGATTATGTCGGGGATGTCGATAAATTTGCGAAAGAGTTTGAGCAAGATCTGTTGGTAATTGATCATGCGGTTCAGGAGTTTGGCCTGCCATCTCAGCTCAAACTTAGCGTGCATTCCGGGAGCGATAAGTTTTCGCTCTATAAGCCGATGCACGATCTAATAAAAAAACATGATAAAGGCCTGCATTTGAAAACAGCCGGTACCACTTGGCTGGAAGAGCTGATAGGCCTTTCGTTAGCAGGGGATGGTGCAGTTCAAATCGTCAAAGATATCTACCGAGAAGCGTTGGAGCGCTATGATGAGCTGACCGGTCCGTATGAGACTGTGATCGATATTTCTACTCCTGAACTGCCCAGCGCCGAGGAAGTTGACAGGTGGGACGGAAGGCAGGTGGCCAACGCACTTCGACACAATCCCGCTCACCCGGAGTTCGACTCAAATTTTAGGCAGCTGCTGCACTGTGCCTATAAAATTGCCGGAGAGAAAGGATCTGAGTTTACCGATGCACTGGAGGGACATGCAGATATTATCGGCGAAAATGTAACTGAAAATCTGTTTGAGCGGCATATTACACCGCTTTTTATAGGCAAGTGATTGTCGCATCCGCCAGGTTATGATTGCATGTATCCGATACTACGAGGACTAAGAGAGGTAAATTTATATTCTCTTTACATTTTTTCTGTTAACTGTTTAATAAAATTGATCCAAAATAGGAGGGTAAAGGAATGAATAAGATTTCACGGAAGGAATTTCTTACAACGACCGGAGCGGCGCTTACCGGGCTCCATGCTTTGGGGTATTCTTCGGTGCTGGGTGCAAACAATACGATTAATCTTGGGATTATTGGCACTGGCAGCCGGGGGAATTACATTGCCCAGGTTGTTAAGCAGATACCATCATTGAAATTAATTGCCTGTTGTGATGTACGGGAGGAAAATCTGGAGGAAGGACTCAGTCACGCCGCTTCTAATGCCAAAGGCTACAGTGAATACCAGAAACTACTGGATAACCAAGAGGTAGACGCGGTGGTTATCGCTACGCCGCTTCATTTACACTACACCATGGCGCGTGATGCTTTACAGGTGGGGAAACATGTCTATTGCGAGAAGACAATGACCTACTCAATTGAGGAGGCACAGAAATTAGCGGACCTGGTGAACAATTCACCTGCTACATTCCAGGTTGGTTACCAGCACCGCCACAATCCGCTATATCAGCGAATATATGAAGTGATAAGCGAGGGCAATATCGGCCCGATATCCTATGTAGAATGCACTTGGAACCGAAATGGCGATTGGAGGCGACCCGTGACAGATCCATCGCTGGAACGCCTTATTAACTGGCGAATGTACCGGGAATACTCGCAAGGGTTGATGGCCGAACTCTGTTCCCACCAGATTGATATTGTGAACTGGATACTGGATGAGGTCCCGGAAAAAGTTAGTGGCTTTGGAGGCATAGACTATTGGGATGATGGTCGCGAAACCTATGACAATGTCCACACGGTTTTTGAATACCCGTCTGGTATAAAGGGTAAATACAGCTCAATTACGACCAATGCTCACGAAGGATATTCAATTACTTTTTATGGAAAAAAGGCAACAATAGAAATAAGAGATCTTTCAGGCCACCAAGCGGCAATTTACGCCGAACAGCAGCCGCAATCTCAAGAGGAAAGTGACGATGCTGATGCCATTACAAAACCGACCAATAAGGCCTGGCAGCAGGGTGAAGCTATTCCCATAAAAGTCAAGGGACAAGCTGGCAGTGATGTTGGTCCCACCAGAATGGCGTTTGAACATTTTGTTGATTGCGTACTCAACGACAAACAGCCCCAGTCAAATATCACAAATGGACATAATTCCGCTATCTGTGTGTTGATGGGGAATTCCGCTATGAGAAACGGAACAATCGAAACATGGAAGAAAGAATATGCAATTTAGCAGGTAGGGGAAACCAGTTTAGGAAATCGGGTTACTGCTGTTAATCAATTTTTGCTTATTGTTCTGCCGGAACTAGTGCCTGGTATACTGCACTTTCAAAAGACTCGCGGATTCCACTTCCCCAGTAGGGAACGACCTGGATCATAAGTACGGTAACGAGTTTTTCTTTCGGGTCTACCTCATAGTCTGAGCCGTAGGCGCCGCTCCACCCAAATGTCCCAACTGACGTAAAGCCGTTTGCCCCCATGCGTTCAGTTGTTTCAAACCCCAGGCCGAAACCCATGCCGTCATCACTAAACAGGTTGCCAACCTGGTTTGAGGTCATGACCGCCACGGTATGAGGGGAGAGGTAACGTTTGCCGTCGAGCGCCCCGCCATTTCGGATCATTTCAAGGAATCGGGCGTAATCGCGGGCAGTGGAGAGTAAGCCCGCACCACCAGAGAAACTTCGTCTTGGTCCGTCCACGTAATGGCCTTGTCCTTTAGGGCCTTCAACAGCGCGAACAACACCTTCGCCGCCTTCCCTGGGGGTATAGACGGCCGCAAGTCGATCTTCTTTTTCAGGGGGAAGAAAAAAGTGGGTATCATCCATCCCGAGAGGTCCCGTAATGCGTTTTCTGAAAAATTCATCCAGCGGCAGGCCACTTGCACGTTCGACCACACAGCCTAGGATATCGGTATTATAGCCATATACCCAGTCGCTGCCCGGCTGGGCTACAAAGGGGAGCGTACCCAGCTTATCCATGCTATCACAAATAGGCTCCTTATCATCAGCGAAATACCACCCATAGGTCTCACCGTAACCCAAGCCCTTCTCTTTATAAAGTGATGCAATAAGTGGATCTCCACCGTAGGAGATGCCAGAAGTATGCGTAAGAAGATCCTTAATAGTAATGGCCCGGCGTGCCGGCAGAATGGTTCGACCGGAGTCAGTTTCCACCGCAACGGTTGTCTCCTTGAAGGTGGGCATCCAGCGGCTGACGGGATCTTCCAGGTTGATTTTGCCTTCTTCAACCAGCATCAGAATTGCTGTGCTCGTAATGGCTTTGGACTGCGAGGCGACACGGAATATGGCATCCGTTTCCATCCTTTGCCGGGCTTCCCGGTCGGCCCACCCGGCAGCGTGTTCATACACAATTTCTCCATCATGCATCACTAAGCCCACTGCTCCCGCTATACGCTCCTCCTCAACATAGCGTTGGAGCACAGAATCTACCTGGGACAGCCGGTCAGTATCAACAACATTCCCTGAGGTAAGGCTTCCGTCCTGACCCAACCCCAGCTTAGGAAGCATAACACTCATGATCAGGATGATCATGGCTACATGAAATCGCCTAGCCAGTGTAGAGAACACTTGAGTAGGATGAATGGTTGGATCCTGTGATATATCAAGCATCCATTACCTCCATCAAACAGTAATAAGATTTAATGATTTCTATGTTTCTCCTGTTAATTCAGCTTATGTAAGCCCAAACAGGCTCGGCAGCCACATGCTGAGTGCCGGCCAAAAAGTGACTAGCAACAGGGCAATAAGCATAGCCGCAAATAGTGGTAGCAAAGGCTTAATGACCTTCGGTATAGTCGTATCGGCTATACTCACGCCAACGAACAGAAGTGTGCCCACGGGCGGTGTACAAATACCGATGCAGAGATTCAGTACCATCATAATGCCAAAGTGAATCGGGTCCATACCCAGTTCAGTCACAATGGGCAGAAAGATCGGGGTGAATATCAACACCGCAGGGGTCATGTCCATAAACATACCCACGAACAGCAGGATGAGATTGATAAGCAGCAGTATAACTATTTTGCTCTCGCTAAGTGATAACAGCCCATCGCTGATCGCCTGTGGAATACTTTCGAAGGACATCACCCAAGACATGCTCACCGAGGTGGCAATTAAAAGCATGACTATAGCTGTGGTTTTGACCGCATTCATTAGAATATCGGGCAGATCGCCGAAAGAAATTTCATTATAAAAGTAGCCAAGTACGAGCG
>NZ_JAMQKA010000008.1:0-5950 GCF_031569985.1 Aliifodinibius sp. S!AR15-10
ATCCAGATCAGAATTGAGGAAATCCGCCAAGGTTTCATTGACGATGGGTAGAATTTTGTCGAAATTGGCTTTGAGGTCATGCATACGCAGGGTGTTTTTGTGAAGATTAACACTCCTAAGATATTGATTATCAAGCGTTTGCATGGCCTTTCTTATTTTAAAATTGTTAAAAATCTAACCCCTAAACGCGTTCATGTAGCTGTTGCTAAAGTTTTATTTCTTAGATTAACGTGTTTACCGTTAGTGATCAGATGAAAAAATGCAAATATCCTGACCATGCTCTATCACTTGCGCGGGAATTAATTCCCGCGCTATGGATAGGGGGGAACACCAACTAGTATGATTAGCCATCGGGAAACAAGCCATGGTCTTAGAGGGCTTTTAGGAGTGACTTTTGACTGCCGGCCTGTAACCGGGAAATGCAAAAACTCAATTGGTATGGGAGAAGAGTGCAACTCGGCACAGTATGTTAAGCAACTATTCGGGAAAGTTTCGAACCTGCAACAGTTTATAGACAAATATCAGCCACGATTTGATATGTTGACCCCGCGGGAGGTAGAGGTTCTTACCTTGATAGGTATGGGACTAAAGACCGGGGCTATTGCGAGAAAGCTGGAACTATCTCAGGCGACTATTCAGAACCACAGGAGCAGTATTCGAAAAAAACTGGCCATAGAAAGCCAGGCAGATTATATCAAATACAGTCTGGCCTTTGGTTTAATTCCATTCTGAATCACACACATGTGAAACAGCGTGGAGTTCTTTAATACAATGGTAAACCTTACGTCTTGAGGGGAGGATAAAAAGTTATCATGTCATCCTGAACTTGAACTTCAGGATCTCGTAAGGTTGTTAGACGTTGATCATTAACCTAATCATATCAACGCTTCGATTCCCCGTGAGATCCCGGGACGGTGGCTGGGATGAGTTAAACTTTATCAATGAATACGTTCGACCGGAAGGAATGCAAGTACAAATATGCAATGATAATATTCTACAAATTCGCTACCAGGTAGTGCAACGAGACAGCCGCCTCATTCAGCAGGTTTTGAACAGGGAGGCGTTTAGAAAGCGCCATTTACCACAATTCCGCCAACTCACTGACAGAGAAACCCAGTTGTTGCAGCTGCTTGCCAATGGCTTCAACAACCCGATGATCGCCCACCGCTTGTCTATTTCCCGAAGCACCGTGGAAACCCATCGAAAACATCTGAATAAGAAATTAGGGATCAAATCGTACACCCGGCTTGTAAAGTTTGGCCTGGCCTTCGGCCTGGTGGAATTTTAGCTGGATGCCCTATAAAGCTTGAGCAATAATTATGACACATTGTGTATCTGGGTTATCATAATTTGATCATTCACCAATTGGAAAAATGATAGAAATCCTATACCATAGACACAAATCATCGTATGTCCGTGCTATAAAAATACCCAACCTTGATCATTCATCTACGTTAGGTAATGAGTAGGTTTTGGCATTCTATTACCCAAATTAACACAACAATTAACTGCTGTCGGTACAACAAATGGTCTCAAATTCTTTTGGGTCTCGAGTAGTTAATTGTCACGGTCTAACCTAAACACAAATCATAGAGACATGAAAAAGTTTAAAATATTTAGTATTTGCACTTTACTGGTAATGTTAATGTTCGTCGGCTTCTCTTGTTCTGACAGCGGAACGGGTGGGGACAATGGAGACCCACAGGTAGAAAACCCGAATGACGATCAGGATAATGATGACGATCAGAATGACGACGGGGATGACAACGACGATAGTGATGATGACGGAAGTGGGGAAACAACGGTAGAAGAAGACAAGGAGCATATAGAATTGTCGATCGACAATGCCCTCTCCGCACTCGAGGACCTTGGCAAAGGAGATCTTTCGGTAGCAATAGAGACATTTTTGCAAGCTAATGCGGGAGAGGTTGACGCAGCATGGGCAGAAGATATGTTCACAGAGCTGGAAGGTTATATAAATACCTCTTCGATAGAAGAAAACCATCGGTTTGATTTCGCCGCTCATGCCGGAACCTATACCTGGAACAGTGGTTCACAAACCTGGACAAAAACTTCTGCTTCTGGTCAAATCGTTCTACATTTTCCATCCTCAAGTTCAAGCAACTCCAATGATGTAACTGTTACCTTGAGTGAATATGATGATACGGCTGTTGTAATTGATGGCGATGGCTTCTATCTGCCTACCAGTCTTAGTACCAAGGTAGAGCTTGACGGCACCGAAATATTTCGATTCGACTTAAAAGAAATTGCATACTCGGATAACGCTTTGCCGATACCCACTGCTTTGGATATTGAGATTTTTACGGCCCCGTTCACCCATCAGATAATGTTCGCAAAAAATAGCAACACTGAATACCAGTTTAGCTTAACTGTGGATAACAACGGCACATTGGTAACTGGTTTAGACACCAAACTTACTCTTGCCCACAGTGATTACAATAACCTGGATGAGGATGATTTCGAGATGCTTACCGGCACCTTTAATCTGACACAGGACCTGGCAATTGATTTTTCAGGAGAAATCGGGACGTTGGCCGCACTTGATGATCCTTCCGAAAACCAAATCAATTCCCTGGTTACGGCAGAAGTTCTCTACCAAGACACCAAAATAGGCGATCTCGAGTATTCGGCCGAGGCAGAAAATGTTATTATTATTTATAAAGACGGCTCATCAGAAACCGTTGACCGTTATTACGAGCGTTTTGCTGAAGAGCTTGAACTTATTTTCCATACATATACAGGTGACTGGGTGAGCTTTTGATAACACGTTCATTTCATCTATTTATAGCATTTAGTTTGATAATCATTACGGAATCCTTTGCCCAACAGGCAGGGGATTCCGATGGTTATCTAAAGCACCAGATCGGGTTCAATGCCACCGAAAGCATTCGCCTTTTTGAGGAAGAGTCTGATAAAACCTATAAACTTTACTACCGGCATAAAGTTAACCCGACTACCGCCATTCGCTCGGGCATCAACTACCGCATGGACTCCAGTGGTAATAGTATGTTGGAGCTTGATCTGAAAGTAGGTCTGGATAAAGAGTTCAAGCGAAGCGGCAACTGGCGGTTCTACGCCGGCGGAGACATCAGCGGTGGCCTGGAAAAGGTGCCGAGCAGCGCACGCCGGAATTACCAATTGGGGCTCTCTCCATTTATTGGCTTCCTTTATCACATCGACGAGCATTTCTCTATTTCAACAGAGCCTGGCCTGTTGGTAGAACTGCGCCGGTTCAAAAACACCGACACCTTCAATCCCGACAATTCCGAAACCTGGGTCGAAATGGACCTGATCAACGTCGGGCAGCTTATCATTGGTATTCATTTCTAGTGTCATAATGCTCTTATGAGTTAAAAGCCTCTATCTCGTCCTGTCCCGAAAAGTTTTCGGGATAAGGATCTGGTAAGGTCATTGGACGTTGATCACTTTTCCAATCATATCAACGTTTAGATTCCCCGCGAGATACCGGAACGAGTACGCTCTTCAAAGCCTTGGCGTAGTTGTGGTCACCACTAAGAAACAGGTACCACTCATTACTCACTTCTAAAAATATACCCAACCTTAATCATTCATCTTTCCAAACGAGTGCGTTAGTTGGCCCTAACAACTGTGGCGGACATCAGGATATGCTTTAGAATCCACCACAAACAGAGACAAACGTTGATTTTTAACTAAATCAGATGGGGTACTAATCATTTCTGAGGGTGTAATCCATACCGCAGATCTGCTTCGATGACCCAATTTAAGGCTTTTAAACCAGTATGGCTTATTACCTGAATAACAATTTTAATCTGCAGGGTAGCCGCCAACCAAACAAGGAATATTCATTATGAAAATCTCGATGCGTTCTTTCTGGATTCTAATTGTGAGTTTGTTCATGTCTTCGGCCGTTATAGCGCAAACTACGGTTAGCTCCGATATCACTACAAACACAACCTGGGGCATAGCTGACAGCCCGGTAACGGTCTCAACCACAGTAACCGTAGCTGAAGGTGCAACGCTAACTATAGAACCGGGAGTTACTGTCCAGATGGACTCAGGGGTCTCTCTGTTGGTGGAAGGGGCGCTGGTAGCCGATGGTACAGCAACGGATAATATTTTGTTTACGTCAAGTACAGGTACACCTGCTGCCGGCGATTGGCAGACGATCCGGTTTAGCAATACCAGCAATGTTGGCTCGGTCATCGATTTCGTAGTTTTTGAATACGGAGGCAGTGGATCAGGGGGATCGTTGGTATCCTATACAACCGGTGCTTTTGGATTCGATATAACCAACAGTGAGTTTCGTTTTAGTAATGCGCACGGTATCGACCTGCGGGCATCCAGTCCATTGATCCAGAATTCAACATTCAGAGATAATGGTGGTTTTGGAATATTTTCTGACTTGGCGCTGAATTATCAGGTTGAAACAAGTACCATTGTACGTAATGCACAAGGCGGAATTCGGGTTCCCATCAACGCAACGCCAATAATTACAGAATCCGTTATTGACACAAATAGTACTGGAATTTTGATCGATAACGGCGCTATTCCTGAGATAACTGACAATGATATTCGTGCAAATGAAACCGGAATTCGTGTGGTGGAGACCGGATCTACGACGCCCGTCATTAGCGATAATAATATTTCAGGGAACACTACTATCGGTGTACTCAATGAAGGTATGGGATTACTCGTGGCGGATTATAACTTCTGGGGTGATAAAAACGGTCCCCAAAACTCCAGTAATCCCAATGGAACCGGGGACATCGTTTCCAACAATGTAGATTATTCCCCGTGGTTATTTGGAGATGTACTGCCGGTCCGCGAGATCACAGCAAACCCGGCAAATGGCGATACCTGGTACGCTGACTCTGTCTACTACGTGCGGCAAAATATTACGTTGGGTCAGCTAAGCACTCTCACTATCGAACCTGGAGCCGTTATTAAATTTGACAACGATGTTACTTTCAGCGTAATGGGTACACTCGTGGCGGATGGTACGCCTACCGACAGAATCTATTTTACTTCTAATTACGACGACGCAATTGGTGGAGACAGTAACGGCGACGGCCGGACCACCCAACCCCAGCCCGGCGACTGGCGACGCATGTTGATTGAAAATGAGTCTGCTAATGTAGTTTTAGACTATGTTGATCTGCGTTATGGCGGGTATAGTAACAGCACGCTATTTTTGGATGATAATACTGCAAGTGTATCAAACCTGGTAGTTCTTAATAGTTATTCACACGGTATTTATATCAATTTAAAACCGGCGACTTTTAGAAATGTGGTGTCCAACAATAACCGCTTGACCGGTATCTATATCAATAACCAGGGCAGTGAGCTAAAAAACATTGCCGCAAAATATAATGGGTATAGTGGAATAGAGATCTACTTGAACAATATCTCTGAAAACATCAGTATTTATGATTCTGAATTTACCAATAATGAACGTAACGGCGTACACTTTTCGAGCGGTGGTGCAGACCGCAGTTTTGGCCTCGATACCCTGGTAAACACTACCTTCAGCGGGAATATCGAAAACGGCTTATTGTTAGAAGAAAATGGAGCCAGTGAGCTGTATGTAAATAACAACACATTTGAAGCTAATGGTCATTATGGCGCCTCCATCTTTCTGAATACTGCTTTTGGCGCTAGTAATCATATTGAAGCAAATACCTTTAAAGACAATGGATATGCCGGTCTGAGGACGACATCGGCCCGCATATTTAATAATCAATTCCAAGGCAATGAATTTGGAATAACGCTTTGGGGCCAACTGGGACACACCTACACTGATGGCAGCGGCACAGACGGCAACACCTTCACCGGCAACACTTTCAACAACGTGCTGGGGCTGGAGGGCAACACATTGCAAGGGACCCTGAGCACGACGTTCCCCGAGGCGATCACCTCCGGGGCCTACATGTTCCTGCAGTCCGGCAGC